>JAMNXK010000310.1 GCA_023653245.1 Tagaea sp. | reverse complement strand
GCCGCGGCGGCGCGCGGCGCCAACGCGCGCCACGACGAGATCGCACGCGCCGCCGATTTTCTCGACTTCGCGCGCGCTTCGCTGGCGGTCGTGTGCGGGCGCGGCAGTTCCGGCCATGCGGGCGTGCATCTGCGCTATTTGATCGAAGCCAAGCTCGGCCTGCCCGTTTCGGCGAGCGCGCCGTCGATCGCGACGTCGTTGCGCGGCGATCTGCGCTTGGCTGGCGCGCCCTTCGTCGTGATCTCGCAATCCGGGCGCAGCCCCGATCTGATCGCGGCGACGCAAGCGGCACGGCGCGCAGGCGCGCGCACGCTGGCCATCGTCAACGATCCGGATTCGCCGGTCGCCCGTGCCGCCGAGCGCGTGCTGGCGATCGGCGCGGGGCCCGAGCTCTCCGTCGCCGCGACGAAATCCGTGATCGGTGCGATGGCCGTCGCGTCGCGCCTGGTGGCGATCGCGGCGGCGGACGCCCCGCTCTTGGCGGCGCTCGACCGCCTGCCGGATCGGCTGACCCAAGCGCAAGCGATCGAATGGCGGACGTTCGGCGGCGAACTCGCGCGCGCGCGCTGCGTGTTCGTGACCGGACGCGGCTACGCGTTGGGACCGGCGCGCGAAGTCGCGTTGAAAATCGCCGAGACGCTGCGCTTGCCCGCCCTCGCATATAGTGCGGCCGAGCTGCTGCACGGACCGCGCGCGGCGGTGGCGGCGGACACGCCCGTGCTGGCGCTGCGTTTGGCGGACGAGACGGCCGCGTCGGTCGACGCGCTGGTCGATGGGCTGCGCGCGACCGGCATCCAAGCGTCGGTCTGCGGCGGCCCGGGCGCGCTCGACTGGATCGGGGACGACCATCCCGTCGCCGACGCGATCGCGATGCTCGTGCCGGCCTATCGGACCATCGAAGCGGCGGCGCGGCGCGCGGGCTACGATCCCGACCGGCCGCCGCATCTGGCGAAGATCACCGAGACGCTTTGACGTACTCGACGAAGGCGTGGTTGTCGCCGGCGAATTCGCGTTCGTAGCCGCGCGCGAGGGTCCAGCCGCGTTTCTCGTAGAAGGCGCGCGCCGGCGCGTTGTCGCGAAAGCAGTCGAGACGGACCGCCCCGCGCGCCTCGGCATCCGCGAGCAAGGCGGCGCCGATACCGCGCGCTTGCGCCGCCGGGTCGACGAACAGCATGGCGAGCTTGCCGTCTTGCGTCAGATGGAAGCCGAGCGCTTTGCCGTCGCCGTCTTCGGCGAGAACCGGCGCGACGGGCTCGCCGGCGAAGCGCCGCTCGAAATGCCCGCGCGTCCGCCCGGCCAGCGCCGCCGGCGACATGATGCCGTCGAAGCTGCGCCGATAGACCGTCTCGGCGATCGCGGCCAGGACGGCGAAATCCGCCGCGCGCGCCGGGCGGATCTTCACGACACGCGCTTCAAGCGCGGGTCGAGCGCGTCGCGCAGCGCGTCGCCCAGAAGATTGAGCGCGAAGGAGAGCACGAGGATCGCGAGACCGGCGAAGACCGAGTTCCACGCCGAGAGGAGCAGGAAGTTGCGCCCTTCGGCCAGCATCGTGCCGAGCGACGGTGCCGGCGGTTGCGTGCCCAATCCCAGGAACGAGAGCGAGGCCTCGACCAGGATCGCGGCGGAGAGCAGCAGGCTGGTCTGGACCAGCACGACGCTCGCGACATTGGGCAGCACGTGCAACACGGCGATGCGCAGATCCGACGCGCCAATCGAGCGCGCGGCGAGCACGTAGTCGCTTTCCACGACCGACAGCGCGGGCCCGCGCAGCAGCCGCGCGAAGATCGGCGTGTAGACGACCGCGATGGCGATCGTGGTGGTGAGCGCACCCGGCCCGAGAACCGCGATGATCCCGATGGCCAGCAGGATCACCGGGAAGGCGAACAGCACGTCCATCGCGCGCATCGACACGCGCTCGACCAGGCCGCGATAGAACGCCGCCGCCAAGCCGATCGCCCCGCCCGCGAGCAGCGCGACCGCGACGGCACCGGCCGAGATCGCGAGCGAGGCGCGCATGCCGTAGAGGATTCGCGAGAAGGTGTCGCGCCCGAATTGGTCGGTGCCGAGCCAATTGAGCGCGTTCGGGCCTTTGAGGCGCTGGATCACGTTCTGCGCGAGCGGATCGTAGGGGGCCAGCAGCGGCGCGAAGACCGCGGCGGCGATCAGCGCGACCGTCAAGCCGCCGGCGAAGACGGCCAAACGGTTCTTGCCGGCGCTCACGGCTTCGCCTCCAACCGCACGCGCGGGTCGATCGCGGCGTAGAGCAGGTCGACGACGAAATTCACGATCACGAATCCCGACGTCACCACCAGGATCGCCGCTTGCAGCAGCGGGTAGTTGCGCTCGGAGATCGCGCCCAAAATCAAGCGCCCGAGACCGGGGATGGCGAAGACCTGCTCGACGACGATGGCCCCGCCCAGCAGATAGCCGGTCATGATCCCCACGCTGGTGACGAAGGGGATCAGCGCGTTGCGCAGGGCGTGCTTGAACAGCACGCTTGCTTCGGACACGCCCTTGGCGCGCGCGGTGCGGATGTAGTCTTGCGCCAGCGCGTCGAGCATCGCCGAGCGCACCAGGCGCGCGAGGTTGGCCAGGATCGGCAGCGCCAAGGCGATCGCGGGCGGCAGCAAGCGGGCGAGATTGCCCAGCGGATCGGCCGAGAAGGGCACGTAGCCGAGCATCTGCAGCTCGGGGGCGAACGTGGTCAGCGCCAGGATCATCATGATGCCGAGCCAGAAGGACGGCACCGTCAACCCGACGACGGAGGCGATCTGCAGCGCGGTTTCGCGCCAGCCGCCGCGCAAGCGCGCCATCGCCACGCCGAGCGGTACGGCGAGTCCCGCACCCAGCAGCAGGCTGAGGCCGGCGAGCTGCAGCGTGGGCAGGACATGCGCGCCGATCTCCTCGATCACCGGCTTTCCCGTCCACAGCGACTTGCCGAAATCGCCGCGCAACGCCGCCCCCAGCCATTGCGCGTATTGGACGGGGATCGCGCGGTCGAGGCCGAGGCGCGCGCGCAGCTCGTCCATCCGTTCGACCGTCACTTCGGCGTTCGCACCCAGCATGATCGCCACGGCGTCGCCGGGCACGAGCCGGATCATCAGGAAGGTCAGCATCGACACGCCGATCAGAACGATCGCGAGGTCGATCAGGCGGGTGGCGAGAAAGCGCCGCGACATCTCGGGGCGGGCAAGGCGGGGCCGAAGCCCCGCCTCGGTCCCGTCAACGGCCGAGCGTCACGTTCGACAGGCTCATCAGCGAACGGTTGGCGATGATGTCGAAGCCCTGCACGTTCGTGCGCATGGCGGTGTAGAGCTGGCCGTAGGTCAGCGTCGCGGCCGGGCCCTGGCAGGCGAGGATCGCCTGGGCGCGGTCGTAGGCCGCTTTGCGCGCCGGCATCGCGGTTTCGCGGCGGCCCGAATCGAGCAGCGCGTCGAGCTCGGGGTTCGAGTATTTGAACACGTTGGTCGATCCGCCGGTGCGGAAGGTCCGGTAGTAGTAGTCGTCCGGATCGGTCGAGCCCGCGTTGGTCGAGGCGAAGGCGTCGAAATTCGAGTTGCGCCAATCCTGCACGAACTGGCCGATCTCGGGGATGCGCAGCTCGACGCGGAAGCCCGCGCGGTTGAGCTGCTGCTGCACGACTTGGGCGATGTCGCGGATGTCCTGGCGCGGCAGGACCAGCAGCGTGATCGCGATGGGCGCGGTGTGTCCGGCTTCGCGCAGCAGCGCTTGGGCGCGCGCCGGATCGTGGCGGAAGCACGGGAAGGTCGACACGTCGACCGCCCAGTCCTTCAACGCCGGCGACAGCGAGCCGCCGGGCACGCCCGCGCCGAACAGCGCCGCTTGGACGATTTCCTGGCGGTTGACCGCGTAGTTGAGCGCCTCGCGGACCTTGGGATTGTCGAAGGGCGCTTTCGACACGTTCATGCCGATCAGCGTGTAGGCGAGCTCCAGCGTATCGACGAGGCGCACGTTCGGCCGGCCGCGCAATTGCAGCGCCGTCGCCGCGTCGATGTTCGGAAGTATTTGGTACTGGCCGCTGACCAGGCCGACCTGGCGCGTCGCCGATTCCGGCACGATGTTGAACTTCACGCCGTCGGCGCGCGGGCGCGACCGGTCCCAATAATTCGCGTTCTTCTCCAGCGCCACGAAGCCGTTGGGCTGCCATTCCTTGAAACGGAACGGGCCCGTGCCCAT
>JAMNXK010000309.1 GCA_023653245.1 Tagaea sp. | reverse complement strand
CGCCACCCCGCCCACGCGCGAAGCGGCGGGCTTGCCCGAACGCGGCTTCGTCTATTGCTGCTTCAACCACGCCTGGAAGCTGACGCCGCCTGTCTTCGACGGATGGCTGCGTGTTTTGAACGCCGTGCCCGAGAGCGTGCTCTGGCTGCTCGACGGGCCGCATGGCGCGAATCTTCGCGCGCGCGCGGCCACGCGCGGGATCGACCCTTCGCGCCTGATCTTCGCCCCGCCTTTGCCACTCGACCGGCATTTGGCGCGGCTGTCGCTCGCCGATCTGGCGCTCGACACCGCACCTTACGGCATGCACACCACGGCGTCGGACGCATTGTGGGCCGGCGTGCCGATCCTGACGGCACCCGGTGCGTCATTCCCGAGCCGCGTGGCGGCTTCGCTCGCGCGCACGGCCGGCCAGACCGGCGGGATCGTCGCGCCCGACGCCTACGAAGCCGAAGCCATCGCCCTGGCGCGCGAACCCGCGCTTCTGACGGCGCTGAAGGCGGGAATTTCGCGCGCGGCGACGCTGTTCGACGCCGACGCGATGGCGCGCGCGCTGGAAGACGCCTACGCGGCGATGCGCGCGGGCGTTCGCGAAACGCCGCGCGTCGAGGTCGGGCCCGCGCCGCTCGATCTGTGTTTCGTCGACGCCTCGCCGCTCGACTACCGCCCCGACACGCCCGACCTTCAGGCGCTCGGCGGTTCGCAGAGCGGGCTGTGCTACCTCGCCCGGCGACTGGCCGCGCGCGGCCATCGCGTGACCACGCTGACCGGCACGCGCGAGCCGGGCACGGTCCAAGGCGTGGCGGCGTGGGGCCACGGCGGCGACGTCCCCCGGCATCTCGCCGGCAAGCGATTCGACGCGGTCATCGCGCTCAACGACACGGGCCGGGCCGGCGCCTATCGCGCGGCGGCGGCGCCGGACACGCCCGTGATCCTATGGACCCAGCACGCCCACGATCAGCCCGCCATGCGCGGACTCGGCGATCGGGCCCGCGCGGCCGAGTGGAACGCGATCGTGGCGATCTCCGACTGGCATCGCGGCAAGCTGATCGAAACCTTCGGGCTCGATCCGGCCCGCGTCCGGATCCGTCGCAACGCGATCGCGCCGGTGTTCGAGACCCTGGCGCGCGCGCCCAACTCGGGTCCCGCGCGCCTGGTCTATACCTCGACGCCGTTTCGCGGCCTCGACGTGCTGCTGAACGTGTTTCCGCGCTTGCGCGACGCGTTCCCGGGCACGACGCTCGACGTGTTCTCGAGCCTCGCGGTCTATCAGGTCGCCGCGAAGGACGATCCCTTCGGCCCGCTCTACGCGCGCGCGCGGAGTCTGCCGGGCGTGACCTTGCGCGGCTCGATTCCGCAGGGCGAGCTCGCCGGCGAACTCGCGCGCGCGGATATTCTCGCCTATCCCTCGACCTTCGCCGAGACGGGCTGCATCGCCGCCATGGAGGCGATCGCCGCCGGGCTGGAGGTGGTGTCGAGCCGCCTGGGCGCTTTGCCCGAGGCGACGATGGGGTTCGGCAAACTCGCCGCCATCGATCCCGTCGCCCTCGGCGACGCCGAATTCGCTTCGCGCTATCTCGAAACCCTCGCCGGCGCGCTGGACCGCCGCGCGCGCGCGCGCGCCGAGTGGGACGCCGAACGCGACGCGGCCGCGCGCGCCATGCGCGACGAAGGCAATTGGGCCGCGCGCGCGATCGACTGGGAAGCCCTGATTACGTCTCTGCCCCGCCCTTGACGGCGGGGAAGTGCCGATCGAGGGCGCGGGCGATTCCCGCGAGATAGGCGAGCCGCACGTCGAACTCGTCGACTTCGTCCGGCTTTGCGGCGTCGATGGGCTTTGCGGCAGCCATGTCCGTTTCGAACATCGCTTCGACTCTCGACTTGAACTCGCTCATCGTGCCCTCGCGGCGCCGTTTCGGTGACGCGCAAATCCTAGCGCTCGATCGTTAAAAAAATTTTCCAAGAACGGCCGGAGACCGAAAAGTTCCGCGCAGCGCGTTCAAGTCCCCGCGGTTTCGTCGAGCGCGTAGCCCGCCGAGCGCACGGTACGGATCAAATCGGACTCGCCGGGCGCGTTGATCGCCTTGCGCAAACGGCGGATATGGACGTCCACCGTACGCGGCTCGACATAGATGTCGCGGCCCCAGACCGCGTCGAGCAGCTGCTCGCGGCTGTAGACGCGGCCGGGCCGCTCCAGCAGAAAACGCAGCAGACGGAACTCGGTGGGCCCGAGATGGATGGCACGGCCGCCGCGCAGCACGCGATGCGCGGACAGGTCCATGACCAGACCGCCATAAGTGAGCAGATCCTGCGCCGAGGAGGGCTTCGCGCGGCGCAACACCGCGCGCACGCGCGCCACGAGCTCGGACGGGCTGAACGGTTTGGAAACGTAGTCGTCCGCGCCGACTTCCAGGCCGCGCACGCGGTCGCTCTCCTCGCCGCGGGCGGTCAGCATGATGATCGGCAAATCGCGCGTGTCGGTCTTGCGGCGCAGCTGGCGGCAGACCTCCAGGCCGGAAACGTGCGGCAGCATCCAGTCGAGAATCACCAAATCCGGCTTGGCCTCGGCGATGGTGAGCAGGGCCGCTTCGCCGTCGGCCGCCGTGGTGACGCGAAAGCCTTCCTTCTCGAAATTGTAGCGCAGCAGCTCGATCAAGGCCGCTTCGTCTTCGACGACGACGAGATGGGGCTTGGCGACGGCTTCCTTCATCGCGCGGCCTCCGCCCCCACGGTCGAGAACGAAGTTCCGTCGCCCTTGGGGCGCTCGCCGCCGATCGGCGTGCCTTTGACCAGATAGTGGATCGTCTCGGCGATGTTGGTGGCGTGATCGCCGATGCGCTCGATGTTCTTGGCCACGAACAGCAGATGGGTCGAGCCCGTGATGTTGCGCGGGTCCTCCATCATGTAGGTGACCAGCTCGCGGAACAGCGAGCCGTGCATTTCGTCGAGCTCCTCGTCGCGGTTCCACACCGCGACGGCCTTGGCGACGTCGCGCGCCGCGAACGCGTCGAGCACGTCCTTGAGCATTTCGCGCACCACGGCACCCATGCGCGGGATCGCGTGCACGGGGCGCAGCACGGGCAGCTGGGCGAGCGCCACCGCGCGCTTGGCGACGTTCTTGGCGTAATCGGCCGAGCGCTCGAGGTCGCCGGCGATGCGCAGCGATCCCAAAACCAAGCGCAGATCCAACGCCACGGGCTGGCGCAGCGCCATCACGCGCACGACTTGCTCGCCGATCTCGCGCTCGAGCTCGTCGACGCGGACGTCGGCTTGCACCGTGCGCGCCGCGAGTTCGGCGTCGCGCGCCGAAATCGCCTGGATGGCGCCGGCGAGTTCGGCTTCGACCAGCCCGCCCATGCGGGCGAGCAGGCCGGTCAGGCGATTGAGCTCCTCGTCGTAGGAGCGGACGATGTGTTCGTTGGCCATGGCGGCCTCCCCCGAGATCAGCCGTAACGGCCGGTGATGTAGCCTTGCGTACGCTCGTCGCGCGGATTGGTGAAGATCGCCGCGGTGTCGTCCTCCTCGACCAGCGTGCCGAGATGGAAGAACGCCGTGCGCTGCGAAACCCGCGCGGCCTGCTGCATGTTGTGCGTGACGATCACGATGGTGAAGTTCGCCTTCAGCTCGTCGATCAGCGTTTCGACATGCGCGGTCGCGATCGGATCGAGCGCCGAGCACGGCTCGTCCATCAGGATGACCTCGGGGCTGACGGCGATCGCGCGCGCGATGCACAGGCGCTGCTGCTGGCCGCCCGACAGGCCCGTGCCCGACTCGTTGAGCCGGTCCTTGACCTCTTCCCACAGCGCGGCACCGCGCAGCGACTTCTCGACGATCACGTCGAGATCCGCCTTGGAGTTCGCGATCCCGTGGATGCGCGGCCCGTAGACGATGTTCTCGTAGATCGATTTGGGGAACGGGTTCGGCTTCTGGAACACCATGCCGACGCGCGCGCGCAGCTGCACCACGTCGATCTTGGGATCGTAGATGTCCTGCCCGCTCAGCAGCATCGAACCGGTAACGCGCGCCGAGGCGACCGTGTCGTTCATCCGGTTCAGGCAGCGCAGGAAGGTCGACTTCCCGCAGCCCGACGGCCCGATGAAGGCGGTCACCTGACGCTCGCGGATGTCGATGCCGACCTCCTTGAGCGCGTGTTTGGCGCCGTAATGCACGTTCACGCCCTTGCAGGCGAACTTGATCGGCATCG
>JAMNXK010000308.1 GCA_023653245.1 Tagaea sp. | reverse complement strand
CTGCCGGTCGAATGGTCGGGCAGCCCGTCGGCGCGGATCAGCCGCGCGTTCGCGGCGCGGTCGATCTCGATGCGCGCGGCGGCTTGCGCCTTCGACAGGATCGACAAGGCGCTCGGCGGCTTGAAGCCTTGCGGTTGTCCCGTCGGGTGTTCGCCATGCGCCCAGGCGCCAGCGGGTGCGAGCGCCAAGATGGCCGACAGCATTCCCATCCAGCGCATTCGACGCCCCCCTCGTTGTCGCGGGATTACCTGTTGCGGCCCGTGCCCGTGCTGCGTACCAATATTGCCAGGAGAGCACAGTCTTGGTCGAGAGCCGCGAGATTCGCCCGTCCGTTCAGCACCCCTTGATCGTGCTGCTCGCGGGCCTGACGATATCCGCCCTCGTGGCATGGCTGGTCCATCTCGACCATCGCCGCGAGCTCGCGGCAAGGTTCGAAGCGCAGACCGAGCGGTTCTTGTCCTCGCTCGCCAACCATTTGGCGGTCTACGAGACGGCGCTGGAAGGCGGCGCGGCGCTGTTCGCGGCATCGGACGAAGTCACGCGCGCGGATTGGGCGGTCTTCGTCGCCCACACCAAAGTGCGCGAGCGCTTGTCGGGGAATCAGGCGATGGGATTCGCGGTTTGGGTGCCGGCGGCCGCGCGCGAGGCGCATGTCGCGCGCCGGCGCGCGGGCGACAGGCCCGACTACGATCTGCGCCCGCCCGGCGCGCGCCCGGCCTACGTGCCGATCGAGTTCAACGAGCCCTATGCCGGGCGCAACCGCGCGGTCGTGGGCTTCGACATGTATTCGGAAGCCACGCGCCGCGCGGCCATCGACGCGGCCATCGCCACGCGCGCGACGACGATGAGCGGCAAAGTGATCCTCGCCGGCGAAAGCGGCGACGACCGCCCGCCGGGCTTCGTGGTCTATGCGCCCGTGTTCAAGGAAGGCGCCGACGCGCCATTGGGTTTCGTCTTCGGCCCGTTCCGCATGCCCGATCTGATGGCCGCCTTGCCGCGCGGTTGGGACGCCGGCCTCGGGTTCCGGATCTACGACGGCGACACGATGGCGCCGGAGACGGTGCTGCACGACGCGCTGCCCGCAGGCGTCGCGCCCGCGCGCGTGGCCGCGTTCCGCACGATGGGCCGGGAATGGGCGATCGCTTTCGCCGCGTTGCCCGAATTCGACCGCGGCATCGAGCGTTGGTTCGCGCTCGCCGCCTTCGCGCTGTTCGCGCTCGCGAGCCTGGCGCTGTACGCGCTGGCGCGCGCGCTCGCCCGCGAACGCGCCTCGGCCGCCGAGCTTGCGCGCGCCAAGACGGCGGCGGAAGCCGCCAGCCGCGCCAAGTCGGACTTCGTCGCGACGATCAGCCACGAAATCCGCACGCCGATGAACGGCGTGATCGGCATGTCGGGCCTGCTGCTCGATTCGTCCCTCGACGCCAAGCAGCGCGCCTACGCGCTGGCCATCCGCGAATCGGGCGAGGCGCTGCTGCAGATCGTCAACGACGTGCTCGACCTGTCCAAGCTCGACGCCGGGCGCCTGGACTTCGAATCCGTACCCTTCGATCCGCGCGCGCTGTTGCGCGGCGCGCTCGACGTCGTGCGCCCGCGCGCCGAGGCCAAGGGCCTGAAGCTCGACTTCGCCGCCGATCCGTGGTGCCCCGGCGCGGTGCTGGGCGATCCGGGACGGCTGCGCCAAGTGGCGCTCAACCTGCTCTCCAACGCGGTCAAATTCACCGAGCGCGGCGAGGTGCGCGTCGAGCTGCTGGTCGATCGCGCGGCCGCCCCCGACGCGGGCGAAGCGGCGCTGCTGTTGCGCGTGGTCGATACGGGCATCGGCATCGCGCCCGCGAATCTGCCGCTGCTGTTCGAGGATTTCGTGCAGGGCGATTCATCGGTGGCGCGGCGCTTCGGCGGCACCGGGCTGGGTCTGGCGATCGTGCGCCGGCTGAGCGAGCGCATGCGCGGCGCGGTGCGGGTGGACTCGGCGCCGGGACGGGGCAGCGTCTTCGAAGTGCGCCTGGTGCTGCCGATCGCCCGGCGCTTGGCGGCGAACGAGGAGACCGGCCGGCTCGACGACGCCATCGCGCGCCTGAACGCCGTCGCCGCCCGGCTCGGCCGGCCCGTGCGCGTGCTGCTGGCCGAAGACAACGTGACCAACCGCCTGGTCGCCACCGCGATGCTCGAGCCGCACGAGATGCGCGTGGATTCCGCCGCCAACGGCCTGGAAGCGGTCGAGGCCGCGCGCATCGCGCCTTACGACGTGATCCTGATGGACGTGAACATGCCCGAGATGGACGGGCTGGCCGCCACGCGCGCGATCCGCACGCTCGCGGGTCCGTCGGGCCGCGCGCCCATCGTGGCGATCACCGCGGGCGCGTTCGAAAGCGACCGCGCGCGCAGCCTGGAAGCGGGCATGGATTTCTACCTGTCCAAGCCCTTCCGCAAAGCGGCGCTGCTCGAAACGATGCTCGACGCGCTGGCCGGATCCGGGGCCGCCGCTCAGGCCGACGGGCCGGCGCCCGCCGCCAGGAAGGCCGCGAGGATTTCCTCGACGTAAGGCTCGGCCGGTTTGCGCAGATCCCAGGTTCCCGCGACATGGCCATCGGCCTGGCGCACGACCTGCCCGCGCCCGCGCACCTCGACCGTGCCCGCCTCGTCGCGGATGCCGAGCACGAAATCGAAGGGCTGGCTGCGCGCCGCGAAGCCGGTTTCGGCGCGCACGCGGAAGCCGTTGCGGCTCCAATCGGCGACCGGATAGGGCGAGCCTTCGACCAGCATCGTGCCGGTGAGGACGGTTTTGCGCGACTGGGCGCGGCGTTCGGCGGATTCGTTCGTCATGGGACGGGAAAACTAGCGGAGTTCGGCGGGGATGGAAAGCGCGCCCAGAAAGGCGCGGCTGAGCGCGTAACGAAACGTTGCGAGCTCCCGCTCGCGGCCGCCCAGCTCGGGCCAGATCCGCGCGAGGCGGACGGCCAGCGCGTCGCGGCCGAGCGCACCCTCTTCCAGCCGAACCATGTAGGCCGACTGAGCGATACCGAATCGTATCTCCAGTCTGTCGCCGCCGTCCCAGCGCGGTTCCGCGTCGGGCAAATCGTCGAAAACCGGACTGGCGCCGCGGATGAAACGATACCGATAGGCGTAGGCGAGATGCGGCATCGCGGTCTCCAGGATGGCCATCGCGGTACGGCGCGCTTGCACGCTCGCGGCGTCGGCGGGTTGCAGGTCTTCGATGCGCGCCTGCGGCCCCAGGCGCAGCGCGACCATGCACGCGCCTTGGGCAACAACGCCCGCGCGCGTCATCGGATGGAGACCGATGCGAACTTCGCCCTTCTCGCCGGGCGACTGACCCGGACGCGACGGCACGTCGATCAAATAGGGCCTGCCGCCGACGCTGACGGGCCGTATTTCCGCGTCGAGACAACCGCCGCCCAGTCGATCGACGCCGGACTCGCGTACGAATTGCGGGCGCCCATTTCGAGTCCGATAGAGCTCGAGCACCTGGCAGTTCAACGAACCATCCCAATGGGTGACGAGCAACGAACCTCGCAAATGCGGCATGTCGTATGCTTGACGATCCGACTGCGGGTTTGCCGGTGGGTTGCGGTAGGGAATCGCAGAATCTCGTCTCGAAGGAAACACGGCCGCCGGCGTTCGGAACGTGCCTTGCGCCAGCGCGTCCACGATCGGGCCGACCGGCGTCCCCGCCGCGAAACGCGCGTTGATCGCCTCGGCGAGGATGTCGCACGGGCCTTGCGCCGCGGCCGGGGCGGCGATCAGCGCCAGGCTAAGCGCTACGGAAAGCGTAAGTCGCATCGAGACGTTCTTTGAGATAGGCGGCCCCCGTGGTCGGCGGATAGCGCGGCGGTCCGCCCAAGGGCAGGCACGCGACCGGCGCGTCGGCGTTGGGGTCGAGGAAGAAAGCGACCGAACGCCGTTCGCGCCCCGAGCGATTGACCACGCGATGGGGTGTCGAGGCATACACGTCGTTCGACCAGCGCATCAGGCAATCGCCGATATTGCACACGAAGCTACCGGCGATCGGCGCCGCCGCGATCCAGTCGCCGTTGCGCGCTTGGACTTCCAGGCCGCCGATGTCGTCCTGCCACAGGATCGTGACGTTGCCGTAATCGGTGTGCGGGGCGGCGCCGTACTGCGTGCCGTCGAACGCGCCCGGATGGGGCGGATAGTGCAGCAAGCGCAGCGTGGCGAGCGGCTTGTCGATCTTG
>JAMNXK010000307.1 GCA_023653245.1 Tagaea sp. | reverse complement strand
CTGGCGCTCGACAAGAACCACATCAAGGTCGAGCAGCGCGATTCCTCGACCTCGGCACCCGGGATTTTCGCCATCGGCGACATCGCCAATTATCCGGGCAAGTTGAAGCTCATCCTGTCGGGCTTCGCCGAGGCGGCCGCCGCCGCCCATGCCGCGCGGGCGATCTGCCGCCCCGGCGAGGTCCATCACTTCGAATACTCGACGACCGCCGGCGTGCCGGGACGCTAGCGCGGGCTTCGCGCCAGCAGCGCAAGAATGGCGTCCCCGAGGGGACATAGCTGAGAACTCTTGGAAGCTCGAAGTTTCTGCGGCGGAGAGCGGCAAGATTCCAGGGACTTCGCAGAGGCAAACCTATCTATATTCCAAAGGCTTGCCGGCTGTCGCCAATGTCGGCCCCGACGGGTCGCAGATAAACCGCGATGATCCTCAGGTCGCGCAAGGGAATCACTTCCGTGACCAACTCGACCGAAAGAGATCACCTCGCGTCGAGGATCGAACAGACATAGGCGTGCTGAGATCTGAGGGCATGGCATTTCGCCGCTATCGCCTGCCCGCATCAACGAGTTCCGGCCACTCGAGCCCGGCAAAGCTGGAGAGAAGCCCATGTCGAACACGACATCCCCGAAGCGAATGACCGCAGCCGAGTTGGCGGCGATCCGAGAGGAACTCGGTTTGACCCAAGAACAACTCGGGCGCGCGATCCTCCTGCCGCCCGAGAACGCCGGACGAACGATCCGGCGCAATGCGAGCGGCCACCGCATGCCCGGTCCCATCGAGATCGCGGTGCGTGCCATCAAGGATGGATTCTCGCTGCCGCATATCGAAGCCATCCGCGCGGAGGCCTCCGCCGTAAGACCCGCCCGGCGACCTCAAACATCCTGAACACAAGCGGACGCCACGCCGGTCGCGAGATGAGGATCCCGCCGCCGCATCCGCAATTCCCCAACACCAAGCACCTGACGCCGTGACGGCGCGAAGCGCCTTGACATCGAGAAAGACACACGTATATCATTTCCTCCGCATCCAGGGGAGGATCGCGATGCGCAGTTCGATTTTGGCCGCCGTCGCGTGGCTGGCGACGATCGTAGCGCCGCCGTCGGCCCACGCGTTTCCGGATCGTCCCGTTCGCGTCGTGATCCCGGGCGAAGCCGGCGGCTTGACCGACATCTTCGCGCGAATCATCCAGCGAACGATCGATCAGCAGAGATTGCTGCCCCAGCCTCTCGTGATCGTGAACATGCCGGGCGCCGCGGGCGCCGTCGGGATCCGCCACGTGAAGGACGCGGCGCCTGACGGCCATACGCTGCTGCTGTTTCACGTCGCCTTTCTGACCGCGTCGGCGATGGGCGTGATCGAATTCGGTCCCGATCAGTTCGTTCCTGTGTCGGAGACCGGGGGATCGTGCCTGCTCTACGCGGTCAAGTCCGACACGCCCTACCAGTCGCTCAAGGAGTGGATCGACGCGGCGAAGGCGCGGCCCAATTCGATCCGCGACGCCACGAATATCGGCGCCATCCCCCATTTCTCGTCGTTGATGCTGTCGCGTGCGGCCGACATGCGGCTGCGGTACGTGCAGGCGGGCGGCGGGCCCGCGCGGCTGGCGATGGTGATCGGCGGTCATGCCGAGGGGTCGATCTTCGCCGTGCCCGAGTATCAGAACTTCAAGGCGTCGGGCATCCGCGCGTTGGCCCTGCTCGCCCCGGAGCGCGATCCCGTGGTGCCCGAGGTCCCGACCGCCCGCGAGCTCGGGCTCGACGTCGTCTCTTGCGTCGATAATTGGTGGTGGATGCCGCGTGGAACGAATCCGGGGCGAGTCGCGGCGATCGCCGATGTCCTTCAAAAGGTCATGGCGGATCCCGCCGTCCGATCCGAATTCTCGAATCGAGGGCAGCGCCCGACTTTCCTTCGCGGCGCCGAACTGACGGAAAAGATCGATCGGACCTTCTCCCTGATCAAGGAAACGTCGGCAACGATAAGCCGGTGAGCACTTGAACCAGGCTCCGAAATCGGCGGAAGGCACGACGCGCTTGCTCGCTCAAGCGGGCGTGGCGCTTCTGATGACGCTGGCAGCCGGCCTCGTCTACGCGCATTCGCATCGAATTCGCCCTTCGCCATTCGATCCGCTGGGTTCGGCCGCCGTTCCCAGGATGCTGGCGATCATCGTCGCCGTCCTTGCCGTGGCGGTCCTGATCGACACCGTACTTCGGCTCCGACGCCAGGGCGCCGGTCGCGCGATGTCCGCACCGACGGCAACGCATCGGCGTCCCTGGCGCGCGGTCGGAACGTATCTCGCCGTCGTCGCGTATGTCGCGACGATCCACGCCGGGATCGTGTCCTTCACCTTGGCCAGCGTCGTGTTCCTCGCGCTGAGCGGCGCGGTGATGGTCGGGTTTCGGCGTCCCGCGCTGCTGGGAATCGCCGTCGCGGCGGTCGTTCTGGGCTTGCCCGCCGGTTGGCTGTTCGAAGTTTTCCTGGCGGTCGACTTTCCCGCGTCGCGTTGAGGCGGAGATGGAACACCTCGCGACGGCATTTCTCGGTCTCGCCAATCCGCCGACTTTCGCCGCGCTGTCGGTCGGCGTGTTCCTGGGAATTGTGGTCGGCGCCCTTCCGGGGATGACCGGCGGCATGTTGATGGCTTTGGCGCTGCCGTTCACCTTCTACATGTCGAGCATCGACGCGGTCACTTTGCTGATCGGAATTTACGTCGGGGGAATCAGCGGCGGCCTCATAACCGCCACGCTGCTGCGCATACCCGGAGAGCCGGCGAGCGTCATGACGACCCTCGATGGGTATCCGATGGCGCGAAGCGGACGCCCCGGGCGCGCGCTCGGGCTCGGGATCACGGCCTCGTTCGTCGGCGGGGCGATCTCCTGGATACCCCTGGTGCTGATTTCCCCCTTCATCGCGGCGCATGCGGTGAAGCTCGGCCCCTTCGAAAACTTCGCGATCGTGATGACCGCGATCGTCCTGATCGCGTCGGTGAACGACGGTGCGTTCGTCAAAGGATTGTTGTCCGGCTTCTTCGGAATGCTCGTCTCGATGCCGGGCATCGACGAAGCATCGGGCACGCTTCGGCTCACGTTCGGATTTTCGGAGTTGGACGGCGGCTTCGGGCTGCTTCCCGTCCTGATCGGCATGTTCGCGCTCAATCAAGTTCTCGCCGACACGGCCGACATCGAGAGCCGGTTCGAGCGGGTCGAGGCGCGCTTGGCGGGAATCTGGATCGGGCTGCGCGACATCTTTCGTCAGGCGGGCAACATGGTCCGCTCCGCTTGCATCGGCATCGCGGTGGGCGTCCTGCCGGGGCTCGGGGCGAATGTCGGTTCGATCATCGCCTATACGGCCACGAAGAACCTGTCCCGGACCCCCGAACGTTTCGGCAAGGGCGCGGACGAGGGCATCGTCGCCTCCGAGACCGCCAACAACGCGTCGATCGGGGGCGGTTTGATCCCGGTCCTGACCTTGGGAATTCCGGGAGGTCTGATCGACTCGGTGCTGCTCGGCGCGTTGATGATCCACAATCTCCAGCCGGGGCCGCTGTTGTTCGTCAACAATCCCGAGGTCGTCTATGCGGTCATGGCCGCGCATCTTTCCGCGCACGGACTTATGTACGCGATGATGGCGCTGAGCTGCGCCTTCGTGCTGCGTCTGATGTATCTGGAGCGCGCCTATCTTTTTCCGATCGTGCTTGTCTTCTGCGTCGCCGGTGCCTACGCCGTCGGCAGCAGCCCGTTCGACATGTGGATCATGGTGGCGTTCGGCGCCGTCGGACTGGCCATGGAATTGGCCCGTTTCCCGCTGGCGCCCTTCGTGATCGGTTTCGTCCTGGCGCCTTTGGCGGAAAAGCAATTGCGGGCGGGGCTGATGTCGTCGGACGGCGACTGGACGCCCTTGCTGACCCAGCCCATTTCCGCGTTTTTTCTGATGGTGGCGCTCGCTCTTTGTCTTTGGCCCGCGTGGCGCGCCTTGCGAAGAAGATCCGTGGCGGCGCTTTAACGCCCGCCGGACACCGGCGCGAAATCTGGCCGACGGGCCGAATCTTGCCGTATCATCGCGCATCCCGTTCCCGATCATCCCGACATGTCCGAAGCGCCGATCGAACCGAAAGCGAAACTCCGGCGTGGCCTTCGGGCCACGATGCGCGACGTGGCGGCCCGCGCGGACGTGGCGCTGATCACGGTGTCGCGCGCGCTTCGGGAACCCGACAGCGTCTCG
>JAMNXK010000306.1 GCA_023653245.1 Tagaea sp. | reverse complement strand
TGCGACGCGCTGAACATCTACCGCGCGCTGCCGATGGTCGTCGTCCTGCCTTCGACGATCGAACAAGTCGCCGCGATCCTCAAATTCTGCCACGCGCAAGGGATCAAGGTCGTGCCGCGCGGGGCGGGGACGGGGCTGTCGGGCGGCGCCTTGCCGCTCGAGGACGGCGTGCTGCTCGGCATGGCCAAGTTCAACAAGGTGCTGGAGATCGACTACGCCAATCGCTGCGCGCGCGTGCAGCCGGGTGTGACCAATCTGGGCGTCACCAACGCGGTCGCCCATGCGGGCTTCTACTACGCGCCCGATCCGTCCTCGCAGATCGCCTGCACGATCGGCGGCAACGTCGCCGAGAATTCGGGCGGCGTGCATTGCCTCAAATACGGCCTGACGACCAACAACGTGCTCGGCGTCGAGCTCGTGACCATGGACGGCCAGATCGTGCGCCTGGGCGGCAAGCACATGGATTCCGGCGGCTACGATCTGCTCGGCATCGTCGTCGGTTCGGAAGGCTTGCTGGGCGTGGTCACCGAAGTGACCGTGCGCATCTTGCGCAAGCCCCAGACCGCGCGCGGCGCGCTGGTGGGATTCCCGACGGTCGAGGACGGCGGCAATTGCGTGGCCCAGATCATCGCCGAGGGCATCATCCCCGGCGGGATCGAGATGATGGACAAGCCCGCGATCCACGCCTCGGAAGCCTTCGCGCAAGCGGGCTATCCGCTCGACGCGGAAAGCCTGCTCATCGTCGAGCTCGACGGCCCGCAAGCCGAAGTCGACGAGCTGATCGCCAGCGTCGCGCGCATCGCCAAGGAAAACCACGCGACCTCGATCCGCATCTCCGAAAGCGAGGAGGAGCGTCTGCGCTTCTGGGCCGGACGCAAAGCCGCCTTTCCCGCCGTAGGGCGCATTTCGCCCGACTACGTCTGCATGGACGGCACGGTGCCGCGCAAGAAACTCGCCGAGGTGCTGACGCGCATGAGCGCGCTCTCGGCCAAGCACGGTTTGCGCGTCGCCAACGTGTTCCACGCGGGCGACGGCAATCTCCATCCGCTGATCCTGTTCGACGCCAACAAGGACGGCGAGCTCGCCGCCGCCGAAGCCTTGGGGGCCGATATCCTGCGTCTGTGCGTCGAAGTCGGCGGCGTGCTCACGGGCGAGCACGGCGTCGGCGTGGAAAAGCGCGATCTGATGCCCACCATGTTCGACGAGACCGACCTCGCCCACCAGCAGCGCCTGAAATGCGCCTTCGACCCCGAGGGCCTGCTCAATCCCGGCAAGGTGTTCCCGCAGCTCCATCGCTGCGCCGAGATGGGCAAGATGCACGTCCAACGCGGGAGCCTGCCGTTCCCCGAATTGCCGCGCTTCTGATGGACAGCTTCAAGCCCGCGAACGCCGCGCAGCTGAAGGAGGCACTCGCCTGGTGTGCGGCCGAAGGCGAGAGCGTCGCCGTGCGCGGC
This sequence comes from Tagaea sp., assembly GCA_023653245.1. Next base: position 2,762 of record JAMNXK010000306.1, on the reverse strand, counting down.
CTCGGCACCAAATCGGGTCTCGGCCGGCCGATCTCGGCCAAGCGCGTGCTCGACACGTCCGAGCTCAAGGGCGGTATCGATTATCAGCCCGAAGAACTCGTGCTGACATGCGGTGCCGCGACGCCGATGCGCGACATTCTGCTGCTGCTCGAACAGCGCGCGCAGATGCTCGCCTTCGAGCCGCCCGATCTGGGGCCGCTTTACGGTGCGGAGCCCGGCTCGGGCACGCTGGCGGGCGCGCTGGCCGCCAATCTCGGCGGGCCGCGCCGGGTCAAGATGGGGGCCGCGCGCGATCACTTCTTGGGCTTCTCGGCCGTGTCGGGCCGCGGCGAAACCTTCAAGGCCGGCGGCAAAGTGGTCAAGAACGTCACCGGCTACGACCTGCCCAAGCTGATGGCGGGCTCGATGGGCACGCTGGCGGTGTTCGACACCGTCACGGTCAAGGTGATGCCCGCACCGGCCAAGTCGCGCACCGTGCTCGCCTTCGGTCTCGATCCGTCGGCGGCCGTGGCCGTGCTGGCCGACGCGCTCAACTCGCCTTGGGAAGTTTCGGGGGCGTCGTATCTGCCGGCGAACGCGGCCGCGCGCTCGGGCGTGGATCTCGTGCGCGATGCGGGTGGCAGCGTGACCGCGATCCGCGTCGAGGGCACGGCCGTGTCCGTCGCCGCGCGCTGCGAGGCCTTGCGCAAAGCGTTGCCCGCGCATGCCGGGCAGGACGAGCTGCACACGATGCGCTCGAAAATCCTGTGGACGGAGATCCGCGACGCCCGCGCGTTGCTGCCCGAGAACGCGGCGTTGTGGCGCGTGTCGCTGGCCGCGACGCAAAGCCCGGCGCTCGTGGCCGCGTTGCCCGAGGCCGCGTATTTCTTCGATTGGGGCGGCGGGCTCGTATGGCTCGCCATGGACGACGCCATCGTGCCCGCGCGCGCGGGCATGCTGCGCGCCGCGATGGGCGAGGGGCACGCCACGCTCATGCGCGCCTCGGACGCGGCGCGCGCCCGCGTGCCGGTGTTCCAGCCTTTGGCGCCGGGGGTGGCGGCGTTGACGCGTGGCGTCAAAGCCCAGTTCGACCCGCGCGCGATCCTCAATCCCGGCCGCATGTACGAGGGCGTGTAACGCCATGCAAACCAACTTCTCCCTCGCTCAGCTCGCCGATTCGGACGTCAAAGAGTCCGAGACGATCTTGCGCAAATGCGTGCATTGCGGCTTCTGCACGGCCACTTGCCCGACTTATGTGCTGCTCGGCGACGAGCTCGATAGCCCGCGCGGGCGTATCTATCTGATCAAGGACATGCTGGAGAACGGCCGTGCGGCCGACGCGCGCACGGTCAAGCATGTCGACCGATGCCTGTCGTGCCTGTCGTGCATGACGACCTGCCCGTCCGGCGTGCACTACATGCATCTGGTGGATCACGCGCGCGCGCATATCGAAGAAACCTACAAGCGTCCGTTCTTGGACCGCGCCTTGCGCGCGGTGCTGGCGTTCGTATTGCCCCATCCCACGCGCATGCGCGCGGCGTTGATCGGCGCGCTGATCGCCAAGCCGCTGCGTCATGTGCTGCCGGCGACGGGTTTCCTCGGCCGCATGCGCGCGCTGCTGGAGATGGCGCCCGCCCGCATCGAGCCGCCCTCGGCGATGGACGGCGTGCGCGTCTTCCCGGCGCAAGGCCCCACGCGCAAACGCGTGGCGCTGATGCAAGGCTGCGCGCAGCGCGTGCTCGCGCCCTCGATCAACGACGCCACGATCCGCTTGCTCACGCGGCTGGGGTGCGACGTCGCGGTGGCCGAAGGCTCGGGCTGCTGCGGGGCGCTCGTCCATCACATGGGCAAGACCGACGCGAGCCACGAACAGGCGGCGGCGAATATCCGCGCCTGGATGAAATTGTGGGGCGGGGCGGGGCCCGACGCGATCGCGATCAACGCCTCGGGCTGCGGCACGACGGTCAAGGATTACGGCTTCATGTTCCGCGACGATCCGCAACTGAAGGCCTTCGCCGAGGCGGTGTCGGGACGCACGCGCGACATCGGCGAACTCGTGACCGAGCTGGGACTCGGCGGCGCGCAAGCACCCGAGAAACTCGTCGTCGCCTATCATTCCGCCTGTTCGCTCCAGCACGGGCAGAAGCTCGGCGCGGTGCCCCGCAAGCTGCTGGTCGCGGCGGGCTTCGAGGTGCGCGATCCGGCCGAGGGCCATCTGTGCTGCGGCTCGGCCGGGACCTACAACCTCATGCAGCCCGAGATCGCCAAGCAGCTGCAAGCGCGCAAAGTCGCCAATCTCCAGGCCTTGAAGCCGGACCTCGTCGCGGCGGGCAATATCGGCTGCATCTCCCAGATCGCCGCGGCGGCGGACGTGCCGGTGGTGCACACGGTCGAGCTCTTGGATTGGGCGACCGGAGGGCCCAAGCCCGAGGCGCTGGCGTGAGCAAGGCTTTCACGAAAGAAAGCGACGCGGACGACGACGACGGCCCCGAGATGCCGCCGCTGCCCGGCGGATCGCGCAACCTGATCACGCCGGGCGGGCTCGCCAAGCTCCAGGACGAGCTCAAGCATCTCTTGCGCGTCGAACGGCCCAAGGTCGTCGAGACGGTGTCGTGGGCGGCGGGCAACGGCGACCGCTCGGAGAACGGCGACTACATCTACGGCAAGCGCCGCCTGCGCGAGATCGACCGGCGTATCCGCTTTCTCACCAAGCGGCTGGAGATCGCCCAAACGGTCGATCCCGCCTTGCAGAAGAACCGCGATCAAGTGTTCTTCGGCGCGCG
>JAMNXK010000305.1 GCA_023653245.1 Tagaea sp. | reverse complement strand
TGACCGGGGCCGACGCGGCCGACTACCAAGCCGTGTCCGGTGCCGTGAAATTCGGCATGGTCGCCTTCCTCCAGGATCTGCGCCGGCGTATCCGCGTGCCCGAACTGCGCGCGGCGCTGGCGGCCGCCGGCTGAACTGCGGCGATCGGCCGCGCCCGCGCGGGCGGCGGATCGTCGCAGTGGCCGCCGCGCGGCGAAGTGCGCTAGGATTCCGCCATGCAGCGTTACTCGGCCGCGTTGGATCTTTTCTTGCGCCCCGCGCGCGAAGCGATGCGCGACGTGCCGATGCTGCCGGGCACCTCGCCGATGCGCGCGGCGGTCGCCGCGATGGCCGAAAGCGGGGCGTCGATCGTGCTGGCGCTCGACGGGGCGGGCAAGCTCGCGGGCGTTCTGACCGAGCGCGACATCGTCACGCGCGTGGCGTTCAAGGCCGATCCGAACGCGCCCGTGTCGGCGCTGATGACCAAAGCCCCGCTGACGGCACCGCCCGACGAGCCGCTCTACCGCGTGATCGCGTTGCTGCGCCGCCAGGGGTTCCGCCACGTGCCGGTGGTCGAGCGCGACGGCGAGCCGCTCGGCGTGATCGCGCGCGCGGACGCGCTGGCGGCCGTCTCGGCGCGGCTGCTGGCCGAGCTCGACGTGCTGGGCCGGCTCGGTCACGGCCTCGACGACCACATCGCCGCCAAGCGCGCGCAAGCCGCCTTCGCGCGCGCGCTGCTCGACGACGGCCTGCCCGCGCCCGACATCCAGCGCGCGATCAGCGAGATCAACCGCGACATCCATCGCGATCTGCTCGACAACGCCATCGCCCAGATGGCGACCGAGGGCAAAGGCCCGCCGCCCATCGACTTCACCTTGCTGATCATGGGCTCGGGCGGGCGCGGGGAGAGTTTCCTCGCCCCCGACCAGGACAACGGTTTCCTGCTCGCCGACTATCCCGACGACGAGCACACGCGCATCGACGCGTGGTTCGTGGATCTCGCCGAGCGCTTCACTGCGGCGCTCGACAAGGCGGGGTTCGAGTTCTGCAAAGGCGGCGTGATGGCGACCAATCCGCTGTGGCGCAAGACGCGCGCGCAATGGCGCGACCAGATCGCGATGTGGATCCGCCGCCGCTCGCCGGTGGCGCTGCTCTACGCCGACATTTTCTTCGATTTCGCCGCCGCCTGGGGCGATCCCGCGCCCGCGATCGAATTGCGCCGGCACGTCGCCGAGTTGCTGGCGCGCGAGCGCGGCTTCCTGCACGCGATGCTCGGCGAGGACCGACGTCTGGGCGTCGCCCTCGGGTTTTTCGGCGGGCTCAAGGCCACGGGCACGGGCGAACACGCGGGCGAGATCGACCTCAAGATCAACGGCACCATGCCCTTGGTCGCGAGCGCGCGGCTATGGGCGCTGGCCAAAGGCGTCGAAGCCACCGGCACGCGCGAGCGCCTCGCCGCCCTCGCCAAGCTCGACGTCGTCTCGGGGACGGAAACCGCCGAGCTCGGCGAGGCCTTCGAGATCGTGACCTTCGTGCTCTTGCGCGGGCAATTGACCGACGTCGCCGCCGGCAAGCCGCCCGACAATTTCGTGCGCCCCGACGAGATGGACAAGCGCGAGCGCGAGAAGCTGATCGACGCGCTCAAGACGATCGATCGCTTCGCCGCGCGCACCCGCGCGGAGTTCACGGGGAAGCTGATTTGAAGATCGCGTCGTTGGCGCGCAAGCCCAGCGCCATGTTCGAGGCCTCGACCAGCTCGTCGTAGGTGTCGATCCCGCGCGCCGCGCACACGTCGAGCAGCCGCGCGAACACCCGAGCGGTGGCGCGCGCGTCGTCCAGCGCCGAATGCCGCTTGCCGATCTCCACGCCCAACAACGAAGCGAGCCCGTCCAGGCTGTGGTCCGCGAGATCCGGGAACAGCCAGCGCGCGATCAGCAGCGTGTCGAAGGGCGGATGGTCGAAGGCGAGGCCGCACGAAGCGCCGGCGCGCTTCAGGAACGCCAGATCGAACGCCGCGTTGTGCGCGACCAGCACCGAATCGTGCGCGAAGGCGGCGAAGCGCTGTGCCGCCTTGGCTTGATCCGGCGCGCCTTTGACCGCCTCGTCGTCGATGCCGTGGATGGCGGTGTTGGCGGGCGGGATCGGCCTTCCGGGATCGACCAGCGTGGCGAAACTCTCGCTCTCCAGCACGCGGCTGCCCAGCGCGCGCACCGCCCCCATCGACACGATCGCGTCGCCGCGCGTGTCGAGGCCCGTGGTTTCGAGGTCGAAGACCACGTAGGCGAGGCTTTCGAGCGGCCGCTTGCCGGCCGCGCCGCCCGCGGGCGCCAGGCGCGCGAGGGCGAAGTCGTGGAATTCCGGCCGCGGCCCGTGCGCGGCGCGCTTGGGCGCTGGCGGCACGCGCGCGGTCAGCACATAGGCCTCCGGATCGCCGTGCGCGTCGCGCAGCAGCGACAGCCGCGCGGCGAAGGGCCCGCGCAGGTCGGCGGTCCGAAGATCGAGCGCGGATTGCGCGTCCGGATCGCCCGCGAGCGCCGAATGCACCGGCACGAGGTCGACCAGCGTGGCGAGATCGCGGCGCAAGCCCACGGGCCCCGTCGGCGCCAGCCACGTCTCGGCCGCCGGGTTGAACAGCAGGATGCGGTCGCGCGGATCGGCGACGATCACCGCCTCTGCCAGATCGCACAGCACGCTCTCCAGCCAGCGCCGGTCGTGATCGGCGCGCGAATCGGCGCCTTGCGCGCGCGCGCACGCGGCGGCGAGGCGCGCGATCTCCAGATCGCGCGCGGCCAGTTCGTGGCGCAAAGGGGCGACCTGACCCGCTTGGATCGCGCGGGTCACGAAAGCGATCGCGGCGGCCACCGCGACGGCGCAGGAGACGACCACGCCGGTGGCGCTCAACCCGTCGGGGCCGCGCGATTCGGCCCAGATCAAGCCGGCGAACAGCGCCACGCCGGACGCGAGTCCGGCAGCCAGCCAGCGTTTTTTCAGTCGCGTTTCCATCCCGCGCGGCAGGATAGCGCGCGCGTCAATGTCCGCACAGGGCGTCGAGCACGAAGATGAGGCGCGGGCGCGCGCGGCTGGCGGGCGGCGAACGATGCACGATTCCCTTGCCGCGATTGCCGGGCCAGGCTTCGCCCTTGAACAGGCCGATCTCGAATGCGTCGAGATGCCGCACGGCCGCGCCGGGCTTTTTGACGCCGCGATTGGCGCCTTGCCCGAGCCGCGCGCGATCCACGTCTTCGTCGGCCAGATACTCGGTCCCCGCTCCGGAATAGGTCGTGATCAGGCGGCACGCGACGAAATCGACGTGGAAAAGCTTGCATGCCGGGCCTTCGATGCGCTCGAAGCGCGCGCGCACGGCGCAAGCCGCCGATGCGGCCGCGAATTCGCGCGCGAGGGATGCCATGTCGGCGGCGAGAACCGGATCGCAGACATGCGCGGCGAAAACGGCGTCCACGGCGTGCCGCTCGACCTGAACGTCGAAATCCGGGCGTTTCGCGGCCAGCGCGCGGGCGACGGCGTCGCGCAAAGCGGGCGACGGCACGCGCGGGACGCGCACGAGATTGGCGCCCGGCGCGCGGATTTCCGCGAAGGCGGACGGGACCGAGTCGAACATCCAGTTTTGTTATAGGATAACATTTGGGAGCGCAAGGCCTCCCCATGCTATGACCGCCCTCTTTCGCGAGACCCAAGATGACCGACACGCAACAAGCCTGGACCCCGCTGCCGATTTCCGTGCTCACCGGCTTTCTGGGCAGCGGCAAGACCACGCTGCTGACCAAGCTGCTGCGCCATCCCGGCATGGCCGACACGGCCGTGATCATCAACGAGTTCGGCGAGATCGGGCTCGACGACCTGCTGGTCCAAGGCCAGCTGCTCGAACATGTCGATCCCGCCGCCCAGACCCAGTTCGTCAAGATGAACGCCGGCTGCCTGTGCTGCACGGTGCGCGGCGATCTCGAAGTCGCCTTGCGCGACATGTACTTGAAGCGCGTGCGCGGCCAGATTCCGCCCTTCAAGCGCGTGGTCATCGAAACCACCGGCTTGGCCGACCCGGCACCCATCCTGCACACGCTGATGGACGATCCGGTGCTCGCCGCCTATTACCGGCTCGACGGCGTGGTCACGACCGTGGATGCGGTCAACGCGATGGACCAGCTCGATCGCGAGCCGGAGAGCGTGAAGCAAATCGCCGTCGCCGACCGCGTGCTGCTGACCAAGACGGATATCGCCGCGCCCG
>JAMNXK010000304.1 GCA_023653245.1 Tagaea sp. | reverse complement strand
GCAAGCTGTTCCCCGCGCTCAAGGTCGTGTGCATTTCCGGCTACGCCGAGGAGCAATTCCGCCAGAATCTCGAAGGCTTCGAGAACGTGCTGTTCCTGCCCAAACCCTTCAGCCTCGATCAGCTCGCGGGCAAGGCCAAGGAAGCGCTGCGCGCGCAGTGACCCTCACGCCGATCCGGCGCGGATCCAGAAGCGGAACGTGCTGCCCGAATTGGGCGTGCTCGCCGCTTCGATCCCGCCGTCCATGGCCGCGGCCAAGCGCTTGCAGATCGCCAGGCCCAGACCCGTGCCGCCGCGCTTGCGCGTGGTCGAAATGTCGGCCTGGTAGAAGGGCGAGAACAGCCGCGCCAGCGTCGCCGCGTCCATGCCGATTCCCGTGTCGGCGATTTCGCCCGTCAGCTTCCAGCGCCCGTCGGCCTCGCGCGCGGCGGACAGGCGCACGTCGACGCGGCCGTTCTCGGTGAACTTGACCGCGTTGCCGACCAGATTGACCACGATCTGGCGCAAGCGGCCGCGGTCGCCGGCCACGCGATGGGGCAGGCCCGCTTCGGGCCGGAAAACCAGCGCGTTGCCGCGTTCGGCGGCGCGCGCCTGCAGCCCGTCGACCGCCGATTCGACCGTTTCGACCGGATCGTAGTCGCCTTGCGCCAGCTGCAGCTTGCCGGCCTCGAGCTTGGCGAGGTCGAGCAGATCGTCGACGATCGCGATCAAGGATTCGGCCGAGGCGCGCGCGATCGCGGCCCAGCGCGCCTGATCGGGGGCGAGCGGCGAATCCTCGATGAGATCGAGCGTGCCCACGACGCCGTTCAACGGCGTGCGCAGCTCGTGGCTGACCATGGCGAGGAACTCGGACTTGGCGCGGTTCGCGGCTTCGGCCGCGAGCCGGGCGCGCTCGGTTTCGGTTTCGTCGCGCACGGTCGCGAAAACGCGCCGCGCCGCACCCTTGCCGTCGCGCTCGACGCGGAAATCCTCGCGCACATGGCGGATCGTGCCGTCCGGATGGACGACGCGATAGCCGCGCGCGCCGCGCGATTCGGCCGCCTCGGCGATATTGGGCAGACGCGGCAGATCCTCCGGATGCACCCGCGCGCGCCAGATCGCGAACGTGGCGGGCGCGTCGTCGTCGATCCCCCAGATGCGCCGCGCGCGCGCCGACCACGTCTCGCGCGCTTCGGTCAGATCCATCGCCCACCAGCCGAGTTCCGCGACGTCCAGCGCCAGCGACAGATGCGCCTGGGTTTCGCTCAGCGCGGTCATGTCGCGCACCACGGTGGCCACGCCGCCCGCGCGGGTGCGGAATTCGGTCGTGTGGTAGACGCGCCCGATATGCGCACCCTGCACGAAGGTTTCGCCCGGATCGCGGTGCCGCGCGATGCGCTTGCGCCGCCACGCCTCGCGCTCCGCCTCGGTCTTGAATTGCGGCAGCACGCGTGCCGCGTGCGCGATCACGTCCTCGAACGGCACGCCGTGGCGCAAGATCGGCGCCAAATGCGGGAACAGCTCGAGAAAGCGCCGGTTGTGCACGACCAGCCGATCGGCGGCGTCGTAGAGGCAAAACCCGTCGGAGAGCGAGTCGAGCCCGTCGGCGATCAGCGCTTCGGCGTCTTTGAGCGCCGTCACGTCGACCACCGTGCCGATGCGCAATGGCCCGGCACCCGCCTGGCCGACCTCGCGATACCAGCGATACTCGTCGGTCTCCGAGCGCGCGCGGTAGACGGTGTCCATCCGCTTGCCCGCGTGCAGATCGCGATGCGCCCGGATATAGGCGCGTCGGTCGTCGGAATGCAGGTACTTGGACAGCGTCAACAGGCCGGTCCGGGCGAAACCCGCCGGATCGAGACGCCACACGCGCGGCAGATTGGGCGAATAGCGCAGCGTGCCCGCTTCGACGTCCCACTCCCACGTCGCGGCCCCCGAGATCTCGAGCGCTTGCTCGAGATGCACGGCCAACATCGACCGGTCGGGATTGATTTCGCCGTCGTTCACGCAACGCCCCCGCCGGGAATACTAGCAGGCCGCGTGGCCCGCGTGTACCTATCGCGGCTTGCGCAGGCGCGGCGGCCCGAACGCTTGCGGGTCCAGGGCGGGTTCGCGCGGCCCGCCGGGACCCACCGGCCGAGGCGCGTGCTTGCCCAGGCTCAGCACGCGGTCGTACATGACCAGGCCGCCGGCGAGCGCCACGTTGACGCAGAACTTCATCGGGATCTTGACCACATGCGCGCACAGCGCGGTGGCCTCGGGCGACAGCGAGCCGCGTTCGGGCCCCAAAATATAGGCCGCCGCGCGCGGATGGCGGAAACTCGGCAGCTCGATCGCGTCGGGCGCGAGCTCGATGCCGACCAAATCGCAGCCCACCGGCAAGCGCAGATCGGCGAGCGTGGCCCAATCGTAGATCGGCACGCTGGCGGCCGAATCCGAAGTGTCCGCACGGTTCGCTTCGCGCCGGTCGAAAGCGGCGGCGACGGTGAACACGAACGACGCCCCGAAAGCGTGCGCGGTGCGCGCCAGCGCCCCCAGATTCATGGGCTTGGAGATGCCCTCCACGCCGATGCCGAAATACCCCTTCATGCGGGGGGACCTTGCCCCGGACGCGCGCCCGGGGCAAGGTGCGCGCCGTCATGAACGCCCCCTTGCAGATCGAAATCGTCCGCGGCCAAGCGGTCGAATCCCGCCACAACGTGATCGTCGCCGTCCTCGACGCCGGCGGCGAGGTCGTGCGCGCCCATGGCGACATCGCGCGCCCCGTCTATCCGCGCTCGGCGATCAAGCCGATCCAATCCCTCGGCCTGATCGAGAGCGGGGCGGCCGACGCTTTCGCCGTGCCCGAACCGCGCCTGGCGCTGTCGGCGGCGAGCCATGGCGGCGAACCCATGCATGTGCAGGCCGCGATCGACTGGCTCGCCAAGATCGGGCTCGACGAGGGCGCGCTCGCTTGCGGGCCGCATCTGCCCACCCACGCGGCCTCGGTCGAGGCGCTGATCCGCGCGGGCGCGCCGGCCACGCGCGCGCACAACAATTGCTCGGGCAAGCACACCGGCATGCTGAGCGTCTGCCGGCATCTCGACCTGCCGATCGCGGGCTACGAGACGCCCGATCATCCGCTGCAAAAACGCATCGAAAAGACCTACGAGGATTTCCTGTCCTTCAAGCTCGCGGGTGCGGCGCGCGGCATCGACGGCTGTTCGCTGCCGCAGATCGCGGTGCCGCTGGAACGTATGGCGCTGGCGATCGCGCGGTTCGGCGCGCCCGACGGCACGTTCGATTCCAAGCGCGCCGCCGCGTGCAAGCGCATGGCGGCGGCGATCGTGGCGCACCCCTTCATGCTCGCGGGCACGGGCCGATTCTGCACCAAGGCGCTGATCGCCGCGCGCGGCCTTGCGGTGTTGAAGACCGGCGCCGAGGGCGTCTATCTCGCCGCGATTCCCGGCAGGAGACTCGGCATCGCGCTCAAGGTCGAGGATGGCGCGGGCCGCGCCGCGGAAGTCGCCATGGCCAAGCTCTTGGACCTGTTCGGCGGCTTCGCCGACACGCCGCGCGACGAGATCGACGCGCTGGTCAACCCGCCCATGAGCAACTATGCGGGGCTGCGCGTCGGCGGCATCCGGCCCGCGCCGAATTGGTGAGTCTCAGAGTCTGGCGGCTTTGCGCAGGATCGCGTTGACGCGGCTCTGCCAACCGGGGCCACGGCCGCGATAATGCGCGACGATGTCAGCATCGAGGCGAATGCTGATCGGCGTCTTGATCGGTGCCCTCTGTTTGCCGCGCCCGCGGCGCGCACGTTCGGCGCGCAGATCGGCGAAGAACTCCGGCGGCAACACCTCGCGCGCGGGCCGGAACGACGCAAGGTCCGACGCGAGCAGCTCGCGCACCTCGCCGGCCCCATCGACGAGCGGCTTAATCTTGCGAACGGCGGAGCGGTTTTTCATGACGACGCGCCTCCCTGGCGTTGGCCTTGCGCAGCGAGATCACCCGCAAGCCTCTTTCGGTCGCGACGAAGCACAAGACGTGAAGCCGGTCGTCGAGATAGCCCAGCGCCACGTAGCGAGTCTCGCCGTACGCCTTGCGGTCGTCGATCGCGATCGCAGCGGCTTGCAAGTCGAAATCGAGAGCCTGGTCGAAAGGCAAGCCGCGCGTCGCGGCGTTGCGTGCGCTTTTCGCGGGGTCGAACTCGATTTCCACCCGGACAGGAAACCATAGGGTTCGGCCGGCGTCAATCATATTGT
>JAMNXK010000303.1 GCA_023653245.1 Tagaea sp. | reverse complement strand
CGGGCGGTGGCGGCGGCGCGGGCGGTTCCGGCGCTTGGGCCATCGGCGGCGGTTGCGGCGGCTCGGGCGCCGCCGGCGCCGGCGCCAAAGGCACGATCACGGCGATCGGCGGGCCAAGATCGACCCCTTCTTCGCCGTGCCCGAGCTGCGTCCACGCGGCGTAGCCGCCGACCACGCCGATCAGCAGCGCCCAGGCGAGCAGCAGCACCGGCGGTCCGCGCCGCGCCGCCGGTTTGGGCGCGCGCTCGGGCGGCAATGGCGGCGGATCGGACTCGTCTTGCGCCGCCATGTCGCGTTCCGTCCGCTTCGTCGCGTTCAGTTCGCGCGCTGCTGATAGAGCGCCAGCCCGCGCAACAGATCGATCGCCCGCACGAGCTGGTAGTCTTCGGGCGGCTGCTCCTCGCTCGGCGCGCCGGCACCTTGCTGGGGCGCGGCCGGTTGCGGTGCCGCGCCTTGTTGGGGGGCGCCTTGATCGTTGCGCAGGGCGCCGCGCAGATCGGCTTCGCGCCGCTGCGGGCCTTGCGCCGTGCGTTCGATGCGCGCGGCTTCGACGACGATGTCCGGATCGATGCCTTGGGCTTGGATCGAGCGGCCCGAGGGCGTGTAGTAGCGCGCGGTGGTCAGCCGGATGGCCCCTTGGTTGCCCACGGGGCGCACGGTCTGGACCGAGCCTTTGCCGAAGCTCTTGGTGCCCAGCACGATCGCGCGGCGATGGTCTTGCAGGGCGCCCGCGACGATCTCCGACGCCGAGGCCGAGCCGCCGTTGATCAACACGACGAGCGGCAGCCCGTTGAGGATGTCGCCCGCGCGCGCGTTGAAGCGCTGGGCTTCGTCGGCGCGCCGGCCGCGGGTCGAGACGATCTCGCCGCGCTCCAGGAACGCGTCGGAGACCGTGATCGACTGCTCGAGCAAGCCGCCCGGGTTGTTGCGCAGATCGAGCACCAAGCCCTTGAAGCGGTTGCCGAGCTGCTCGCGCATGCGCGCGACGGCCGCGCGCACGCCTTGTTCGGTCTGCTCGGTGAAGCTGGTGATGCGCAGATAGCCGATCTCGCCCTCCAAGCGGCTGCGCACCGATTGCACGCGGATGACCGCGCGCGTCAGCACGAGCTCGAAGGGGGCCGTCTCGCCGCGGCGCACGAGAATGCGCAGCTGGCTGTTGACGGGCCCGCGCATCTTCTCGACCGCTTCCTGGAGCGTGAGGCCGAGCACCGGCTCGCCGTCGAGCTGGACGATCAGATCGTTGGGCCGGAGCCCCGCGCGGAAGGCGGGCGTGTCGTCGATGGGCGACACGACCTTCACCACGCCGTTCTCCATGGTGACTTCGATCCCGAGACCGCCGAACTCGCCGCGCGTCTGCACCTGCATGTCGCGGAACGAGCGCGCGTTCAGGAACGAGGAATGCGGATCGAGCGCCGAGAGCATGCCGTTGATCGCGTCTTCGATCAGCTTGCGGTCCTGCACCTCCTCGACATACTCGCCGCGCACGATCTCGAACACGTCGCCGAAAAGCTGGAGCAGGCGGAACGTCTCCGACCCGCCGCCTTGCGGCGCTTGGGCCGCGGCGGGGGGAACGAAAGCCAGACCGGCGGCGAGGCTGGCGGCGGCAAGCGTGCGGGCGAACATCGGAATTCCTTTTCCGCCGGGCGCATGCCCGGCCGTCGTCTCTGGTTTCCGGCCCGCGCGCTAGCGACGCAAGCCGGCCTCGGCGCCGAACAGAAGCGGCGAAGGATCGATCGGCAGGCCGTTGCGCCGGAGCTCGATATAGAGCACCGGCGAGCCCCGCTCGCTCGCCCCTGCGCGCCCGACCGGTTCGCCCGCCGTCACGGCTTGTCCCACGACGGCGTCGATTCGGCCCATCTGCGCCAGGATCGAATGATATCCCCCGCCATGTTCGAGGATCAAGATAAGCCCGTAGCCCCGAAACTGCCCCGCGAACGCCACAATTCCCTCGAACGGGGCGACGACCCCGGCCGCTTCGCGCGGTTCGAGGGTCAGGCCGCGGGCGATTTGCCCGCCGCCTTGATTAGCGCCCCAAGCTTCGACGATCCGGCCGCGCGCGGGCCAGCGATAGCCCGCCAAGCCGGCGGTTTCGTCCGGACGCGCGGGCGGCGGGCGGACGGCGCGGGCCGGCGCCGGCGCGGGACGCTCGTCCAGCCGCCCCAGAAACTCCCGCAAATCCTGCGCTTCGCGGGCGAAGCGCCCCAATCTTTCGGACCGCTCGCGGGACTCGTCGGTCAGCCGCGCCAGCGCGCGGCCGCGCGCGTCGACGGCCGCGTCGAGCCGCTCGGTTTCGCGCGCGAGGGTGACGAGCGCGGCGCGCAGGCGTTCGCTTTCGCGCGCGGCTGCTTGGCGGGTGCGCGCGAGCGCGTCGAGTTCGGCGCGCAAGGCGACGGCGCGCGCTTCGAGCGCCGGCACGGCCGAGGCGGCCAGATTGCCGGCGCGCGCGGCGTCGAGCGGGGAATGCGGCTCCAAAGCCAGCGACTCGGGCGGGCGGCGGGCCAGCGCCAGCAGCGCGCCGGTCAGCGCCCCGATCTCGCCGCGCCGCGCCTCGAGCGCCGTCTGGCGCGCGGAGGCCTCGCCGTCGAGCGTGTCGAGGCGCGTCTGAATTTCGGCGGCGGCCGCGTCGGCCGCGACGGCGGCGTCCGACGCTTCGCGGCTGCGCAAGCGCAACTCCGCGATCGCCGCGCGCTGGGCGTCGGTCTCGCGCGCCAACCCGCGCTCGCGCCCGCGCTCCTGCTCGATAAGCCGTTCCAGTTCGATCAGCCGCTGGGCTTGCGGGGTTTGCGCCGCGCCCGGAACGGCGGCCAGCGCCGCCAATATCGCCAGCGCGGCGGCGAACCTCACGCCGGACCCGCGATCAGCGAGCGGCCGGTCATCTCCGGCGGCGGCGTCAAGCCCATCAATTCGAGCAGCGTGGGGGCGACGTCGGCGAGCTTGCCGTCGGCGACATGCACGGGCGCATTGCGCCCGGGCAGACGCGAATCGAACACGTAGACGGGCACGGGATTGAGCGTGTGCGCGGTCATCGGCTGGCCGGAGTCGGGATCGCGCATGCACTCGCAATTGCCGTGATCGGCGGTGACGAGCAAGGCGCCCTTCGCCGCGTCGACCGCTTCGATCACGCGGCCCAGGCACGCATCGACGCATTCCACCGCCTTGATCGCGGCCTTCAGGTCGCCGGTGTGCCCGACCATGTCGCAATTGGCGTAGTTCACCACCACGAAGTCGAACGCGCCCGACCCGATCGCGGCCGCGAGTTTGCCGGTCATTTCGGGGGCCGACATCTCGGGCTGGAGATCGTAGGTCGCGACCTTGGGCGAGGGCACGAGGATGCGCTTTTCGCCCGGCCATTCCTTCTCCTCCCCGCCATTGAAGAAGAAGGTGACGTGGGCGTATTTCTCGGTTTCGGCGATGCGAAGCTGCGTGCGCCCGGCCTTGGCGACGACCTCGCCCATCATATTGGCGAGCGATTGGGGCGCGTAGAGCGCGGCCATGCGCTTGGCCAGCGCGGACGAATACTCGGTCATGCCGAGTGCCGCGGCGAAGATCACGATCCGTGGCCGCGCGAAGCCCGCGAAACCGGGATCGAGAAGCGCATCGAGCGTCTGGCGCGCGCGGTCGGCGCGGAAATTCGCCATGACCAGCGCGTCGCCGTCCTTCATGCCCGCGTAGTCCGGCGCCACGAAAGGCAGGACGAACTCGTCGTTGACGCCGGCGGCGTAGGACGCGGCCAGGCCGTCGCGCCAATTCGCGAAGACGGGCGCCTGGCCATCGACCAGCGCCTTATAGGCTAGATCCACGCGCTCCCAACGCTTGTCGCGATCCATGGCGTAGTAACGCCCCGACACGCTGGCCAGCGCCACGCCCGCCAGGCCCGCGATATCCGCCTCGAACTTGGCCAGATACGCCTCCGCACTGCGCGGGGGCGTGTCGCGCCCGTCGAGGAAGGCGTGCACGCGCACGCTTACGCCCGCTTGGGCGAAAACGCGCGCCAGCGCGACCATGTGATCTTGATGCGAGTGCACGCCGCCGGGCGACAGCAGACCCAGAATATGGGCGGTTTCGCCCGATGCTTTGGCTTTGGCGATCGCATCGGTCAGCGCGGGCAGGGCGAAGAACGAGCCGTCTTCGATGCCCGCGTCGATGCGCACGAGATCCTGCATCACCACGCGGCCGGCGCCCAGATTCATATGCCCGACTTCGGAATTGCCCATCTGGCCGGCG
>JAMNXK010000302.1 GCA_023653245.1 Tagaea sp. | reverse complement strand
TGGTCAAAAGCGAGACGCAGACCAGCTTCAACGCCGTCACCGTCGATGGCGATACCTCGACATCCGACACGCTGCTGGCCTTCGCGACCGGTGCCGCCGGCAACAAGCCGGTCGCGTCGTTGTCGGGTGCCGACGGCAAGGCGCTGCGCAAGGCGTTCGCCGCCGTGCTGCAAGATCTCGCCATCCAGGTCGCGCGCGACGGCGAGGGCGCGCAAAAACTCGTGACCATCGACGTGACCGGAGCGGTCTCCGACGCGTCGGCGCGCAAGATCGGCATGTCGATCGGCAATTCGCCTTTGGTCAAGACGGCACTCGCCGCCGGCGACGCCAATTGGGGCCGTATCGTCGCGGCCGTCGGCAAGGCCGGCGAGAAGGCCGAACGCGACAAGCTGGCGGTATCGATCGGCGGCGTCGCCATCGCGCGCAAGGGCGGTTTGGTGCCGGGCTATGACGAGACGCCGGTCGCCGCACATTTGAAGGGCCGCGAAGTCCATGTCCGGGTCGATCTGGGGCTGGGCAAGGGCAAGGCGCGCGTGTGGACCTGCGATCTGACCCACGCCTATATCGACATCAATGCCGACTACCGAAGCTGAAGGCTGCGACGATCCGAAGCTCTCGGCGGCGTTGGCCGCACCCGCGCGCGTCGTCGTGGTCGTCGCGGCGGCGCTGATCGACGCCGATGGGCGCGTGCTGCTCGCCCGCCGCCCGCCCGGCAAGGCGATGGCGGGTCTCTGGGAGTTCCCGGGCGGCAAACTCCACGACGGCGAAACCCCCGAAGCGGCGCTGACGCGCGAGCTGCAGGAGGAGTTGGGGATCGATCTGCGGCCCGCGTGCCTGGCGCCGCTCACTTTCGCGTCGCACCGCTATCCCGACTTCCATCTGCTGATGCCGCTTTACGCCGCGCGCAATTGGAAGGGCAATCCCGCGCCCAAGGAAGGCCAGGAACTGGCCTGGGTGCGGGTCGGGAAGCTCGCCGACTATCCCATGCCGCCCGCCGACGTGCCGCTGGTCGCGATGCTGCGCGACTTGTTATAGCCCGGCCGCGCGCGCGGTCTCGGCGAGGTAGCGCCGCCCCATGCGCGCATAGGTCAAGGGATGCGCCTTGGCCGGATCCTGCTCGGCCTCGACCACCAGCCAGCCGCCATAGCCCGCGCGTTTGAGCTCCGCGAAGATCGGCGGATAGGCGACGGCGCCGTCGCCGGGCACGGTGAACACGCCTTCCAGCACCGAATCCAAAAACGACAGATTGCGCCGCTTGGCGTCGTCGAGCACGGCTTTGCGGATGTCCTTGCAGTGCACGTGGGCGATCCGCTTGGCGTGTTTGCGCGCGAGCTTCAACGGATCGCCGCCGGCATAGGTGAAATGCCCGGTGTCGAGCAGCAGCTCGACTTCGGGACCGGACTTGGCCATCAGCGCGTCGATCTCGGATTCCGTCTCGACGACCGTGCCCATGTGATGGTGATAGGCCAGCCGCATGCCCCGTGCCCGCATGCGCTTGGCGATCTCGGTCATGCGCGCGGCGAGCAAATCCATCTCCGCATCCGTCAACTTGCGCCGCGAATCGAGCGTCGCGGTCTTGTCGCCATGCACGCAGCCGGTCGTTTCGGCGAAGACCATCACGGACGAACCCATCGCCGTCAGCAGCGACAGATGCGCGTCCATCGCCGCCATCTCGGCGTCCGCGTCGCGTTCGAGCAGACGCGCCGAGTACCAGCCCGACACGATCTTGAGCCGGAAATCGGCCATGATCGGCGCCAGCTTCGCCGCGTGACGCGGAAACTTGTTGCCGAGCTCCACGCCGTCATAGCCCGCCTCTTTCGCTTCTTTGAGGCAGGTCTCCAGCGGCGTGTCGGCGCCCAAGGCCGGCATGTCGTCGTTGGTCCAGGTCAGCGGATTGATGCCAAGGGGGCAGGGCATGGTCTCAGGCTCCCCGGCGCTGGGCGCGCCGCTTGGTTTCGTAGGTCTTGCGCACGCGCGCGTTGCGGGGCGTGTCGGGCACGGCGACGTCCCACCACGCCCCGCCTTCGGCGGTGCCGTGCACGGGATCGGTGTCGATGACGATCACTTGCGTCGTATCGGCGCGGCGCGCGGCGCGCAAGGCGAGTTCGAGCGACGCGAGATCTTCGACCTTGGTGGCTTCGGCGCCGAGCGATAGCGCGTGCACGGCGAAATCGACGGCCGGATGCGCGTCGGCGAGGCGGTTGTTGAACGGCGCCCCGCCGGTCGCCTTCTGCAGGCGCGCGATGCAAGCGAAGCCGCGATTGTCGAGCACGACGATCGTCAGCTTCGCGCCGAGCGCCACCGAGGTCGCGATCTCGGAATTCATCATCAGATACGAGCCGTCGCCGACCAGCACATAGACTTCGCGGCCCGGGGCGGCGAGCTTGGCGCCCAGCCCGCCGGCGATCTCGTAGCCCATGCAGGAATAGCCGTACTCGACGTGATACGAAGCCGAGTCGGCGGCGCGCCAGAGCTTGTGCAGCTCGCCCGGCAAGCCGCCGGCGGCGCAGACCATCACGTGCGGGCCTTCCAGGCCGACGCGGTTGACGACGCCCAAGACATTCGCGTCGGTGGGCGGGCCTAGCACCGGCGCCACGGCTTTCGCCGCGACGCGCGCCCAAACGCGGTTCAGGCGCGCGGCCTTGGCGGTCCACGGCGCGGGCGCTTGCCAGCGCCCGAGCTTGACGCCCAGCGCGTCGAGCCCGTCGCGCGCGTCGGCGACCAGCGGCAACGCGCCGTGCTTGGCGGCGTCGAACGCGCCGACGTTCAACTGCACGAGCTTGACCTTGGGGTTCTTGAAGATCGTGCGCGAGGCGGTCGGAAAATCGGCGAGCCTTGTGCCCACGGCAAGCACGACATCGGCCTCGGCTGCCAGCGCGTTGGCCGAAGCCGTGCCGGTGACGCCGAGCGCGCCGGCATTGCTCGGATGGCTCCAGGCGAGCGCGCCTTTGCCGGCTTGCGTCTCGGCGCAGGGAATGCCGCGCGTACCGGCGAATTTCGCCAGCGACGCTTCGGCCAGCGAATACTTGGCGCCGCCGCCGACCAGGATCATCGGCTTGCGCGCGGCCTTGAGCGCGTCCGCCGCGCGCGCCAGCTCGCGCGGATCGGGTGCCGGCCGGCGGATCGTGTGGATGCGCTCGGCGAAGAACTCGGGCGGGCAATCGAAGGCCTCGGCCTGCACGTCTTGCGGCAGGCACAGCACGGCGGGTCCGCATTCGGCCGGATCGAGCAGCACGCGCAAGGCGGCGGGGGCGCTGGTCAGGATCTGCTCGGGCCGCGCGATGCGATCCCAATAGCGCGACACCGGCCGGAAGGCGTCGTTGGACGAGATCGTGGGATCGCCGAAATTCTCGACCTGCTGGAGCACCGGATCGGGCCGCCGATCGGCGAAGACGTCGCCGGGCAGCAGCAACACCGGCAAGCGGTTCACATGCGCCACGGCGGCGGCCGTGACCATGTTCGTGGCCCCCGGCCCGATGGAGGTCGTGCAGGCCATGATCCGGCGGCGCGCATGGGTCTTGGCGTAGGCGATGGCGGCCAGCGCCATGGCCTGTTCGTTGTGGGCGCGGAAGGTCGGCAGCATACTTTTGTAGGCATGCAGCGCGGGACCGAGCCCGGCCACATTGCCATGCCCGAAAATGGCGAAAACGCCGCCGAAGAGCGGCGCCGTGCGGCCGCGCTCGTCGGCGACTTTCTGGGCGGCGAGGAAGCGCACCAGCGCTTCGGCCATGGTCAGGCGCAAGGTTTCCCCCGGGACGATTTCGATTGCGATTTCGCGACATTCCGCGCTTATTTCCCGCGAAAGATCAAGAGGGGAGACGCATGATCGAATTCGCCCAGTTCGGTGCCGGCCGCATCGGCCGCATTCATGCCGGCGCCATCGCCGCGTCCGGCAAGGCGCGGCTGCGCTACGTGATCGACGTGAACGCGCAAGCGGCTTCCGATCTCGCCGCCGCCTATGGCGCCCAAGCCGCCGACACCAAGACGGCACTCGCCGATCCCAAAGTGGGCGCGGTGTTGATCGCGTCCTCGACCGACACGCATGCCGACCTCTGCATCGCGGCGGCCAAAGCGGGCAAGGCGATCTTCTGCGAGAAGCCCATCGATCTTTCGCTCAAGCGCGTCGACGCCTGCTTGAAGGTCGTGAACGCCGCCAAGGTGCCGATGCTGGTCGGCTTCAATCGCAGATTCGATCCCAGTTTCGCCGCCCTGCACGCGCGGCTGCG
>JAMNXK010000301.1 GCA_023653245.1 Tagaea sp. | reverse complement strand
TTCAGCGCGATTTCGTTGGGCGTCTTGTGGCGCGCGGCACCCTCCACCAACGCGATCATGCGATCGAGGAAGCTGGAACCTTGCGCCGCCGTGACGCGCACTTTGATCCAGTCGGACAGCACGACCGTGCCGCCGGTCACGGCCGAGCGATCGCCGCCCGACTCCCGAATTACCGGCGCCGATTCGCCAGTGATCGCGCTTTCGTTGACTGAGGCGATGCCTTCGATCACTTCGCCGTCGCCCGGGATCGTGTCGCCCGCTTCGACGATGACGATTTCGCCGATTTCGAGATCGGTCGCCGGGACCTTCTCGAATATCCCGCTGTCGGGATGGACGATGCGCTTGGCCCAGGTCTCCGACTTCGTCTTGCGCAAGGATTCGGCTTGCGCCTTGCCGCGCCCTTCGGCGACGGCTTCGGCGAAATTCGCGAACAGCACGGTGAACCACAGCCAGGCCGCGATCTGGCCCGAGAACGCCGCCCCGCTTCCGGCCGCGAGATCGCGCACGAAAGCGAGCGTGGCCACCGCCGCCACGGCGGCGGTCGCGAAGATCACCGGATTGCGCAGCAAAGCGCGGGGGTCGAGCTTGGCGAAGGCGGCGATCGCCGCCCCGCGCAGGATCGCGCGGTCGAACAGGTCGATTTCCTTGGCGCGTGCCATGTTGGAATCTCCGTTCAGAACGTCTTGCCGGCGAGCATCAGGAAGTGCTCGACGAGAGGGCCCAGCGCGAGCGCCGGGAAGAAAGTGAGGCCGCCGACGACCAGGATGGTGCCCGACAGCAGGATCACGAACATCGGCCCGTCGGTCGGGAACGTGCCGTCCGAAGGCGGAACGCGCTTCTTGGCGGCGAGCGCGCCGGCCAGCGCAATGACGGGCACGATGATCGCGTAGCGACCGACGAGCATCCCTAAGCCCAGCGTCGTGTTCCAGAACGGGGCGTTGGCCGAAAGCCCCGCGAAGGCCGAGCCGTTGTTGCCGACGGCGGAGGTATAGGCGTAGAGCGCTTCCGAGAACCCGTGCGGGCCCGCGTTGTTGAGCCCGTCGAGCGCGCCCGGCCAGGCCAACGCCAGCGCCGTCAAGCCGAGGATGAAGATGGGCGGAACCAGCACCACGAGGCTCGCGAGCTTGATCTCGCGCGCCTCGATCTTCTTGCCGAGATATTCGGGCGTGCGGCCGACCATCAGGCCCGCGACGAATACGGCGACGATCGCGTAGACCAGCAGCCCATAGAGGCCGGAGCCGACGCCGCCGAACACGATCTCGCCGAGTTGGATCATGAACATCGGCACGAGCCCGCCCAGGGGCGTGAAGCTGTCGTGCATCGAATTGACCGAGCCGTTGGACGCGGCCGTGGTCGCCACGGCCCAAGCGGCCGACCACGCGACGCCGAAGCGCGTTTCCTTGCCTTCCATATTTCCGACGGCGGAATCGACGCCCAGCGCCGTCAGGATCGGATTGCCGGCCGCTTCCGCCCAATAGGCGACGGCGAGCCCCGCGAGCAGCAGCGCCGTCATCGCGGCGAGAAGTGCGGTCCCCTGGCGCGCCGCACCCACGATCCGCCCGAACGTGACGGCGAGGGCCGCCGAGATCGCCAGGATCGCCCACAGCGAAATCAGATTGGTCCAGCCGTCGGGATTCTCGAAAGGATGCGCCGAGTTCGCGTTGAAAAAGCCGCCGCCATTCGTCCCCAACTGCTTGATCGCAAGCTGCGACGCGACGGGTCCGAGCGCGATCGTTTGCGACGCACCTTCGAGGGTTTGCGCCTCGACATTGGCCCAGAAAGTCTGTGGCACGCCCGAGGCCGCGAGCAGAATTGCCACCACCAGCGACAGCGGCAGGAGCACGTAGAGCACGCCGCGCACCAGGTCGGTCCAGAAATTGCCGACGCCTTGGCTCTCGACGCGCGCGAAACCGCGCGCCAGCGCAAGCGCCAGCCCGATCCCCGTCGCCGCCGACAGGAAATTCTGCGTGGCGAGGCCCGTCATCTGCGCGAGATGGCTCATGGTCGATTCGCCGCCATAGGATTGCCAGTTCGTATTGGTGACGAAGCTGACGGCGGTGTTGAACGCCAGATGCGAATCGACCGCGCCCAGATCGTTGGGATTGAGCGGCAGGATCGGCTGCAGGCGCAGAATCGCGTAGAGCAGCAGGAAGCCGGCCGCGTTGAACGCGAGCATGGCGAAGCCGTAGCCGAGCCAGCTTTGCTCGCGCGCCGGATCGACGCCCGCAGCACGATAGAGCGCGCGCTCGACCGGGCCGAACACGGGCGAAAGGAACGTGCGCCTTCCGTCGAACACGTCGGCCATGAAGGCACCGAGCGGCTTGGCGGTGGCGAGCACCAGGATCACGAACAGCAGGATCTGCGACCAGCCCAGCAGGGTCATGGCACGGGAACTCCGACGGAGGAAAAGGGGATCAGAACTTCTCGGGCGCCAGCAGGGCCACGAGCAGATAGACGAACAGACCGATGGCGACGGCCGTGCCCAGAACGATTTCGAACATGGCGGACGCCCCTAGAGCCGCGCGCAGCCGCGCGCGAACAGCGCCATCAGGGCGAAGAAGCCCAAGCCCAGAACGATGTAGAGCGCGTCGTCCATGATCCCCTCCGAGGTTGCCCTTCGAAGATGGGCCGTGGGGCGATAAAGCCGCCATGGCGGATGTCGGGTCTCGGCATAAAGGCGCCATAAAGAGGCGCAGGGGTGAGGGAAATCGAGATTCATGAAATGCCCTCGAAAGCCATGAAGGACGAAATCGCGGCCAAAGCCAGACGAGCGCAAGTGAACTGCAGGGCTGGGCGAGCGGCGGTGTTCACTGTCGGTCGGCCGCGACGCGAGCTCGAGTGTCGAGTTGCGTGACGATCACGCAATGAAGGATTCTACTGTTAGAATGTACAGGCTGGCGAGGCACCCGCTCAACTGGGGTGAGCCCCGGCAGGAGGATGATCTCGATGACCAAAGAAGAGCGCGACATCCAGCGCAAGCTGCGCGTTCTCCAGTACGCGAATATCATCGGCGATGTTTGGAAGGCCCGCAGCTATTTCGGGGTCGGCCGGGCGAGTTTCTATCGCTAGAAAGACGCGTTGCGCCGACATGGCCAACAGGGCTTGGTGAACAAGATGGCCGCGCCAAGGGACCCGGCAAATCGCACCGCGTTGGCGACGGCGGCAACAACCAACGGCAGGTGTCCGAGGCGCGTTAGGAATGGTAAGGACTATTCCGACCAAAGCGTTGGCAAACTCAGGTCCGTTGCTCCATCACTAGCTCGCTGAGCTAACCCGGCTGATCGGCCCCCACCGAGTGGTCCGGCTAGAATGTTAGTGCATCGTGGCCTCCTTCGCCATTGTCGGCTGTAGGTGGAGCGAAGCGGAACCGGAAGGCGGCAATGGCGGCGTCGCGGTTTCCGGCGCCGGCGGTCGGTAACCGAGACTGCTATGCGGGCGGATCGTGTTGTAGTGTCGCCGCCAAGCCTCGATCAGCACCTTTGCTTCGGCCAGGCTGTAGAAGATCTCACCGTCGAGCAGCTCGTCGCGGAAAGAGCCATTGAAGCTTTCGTTGTAGCCGTTCTCCCAAGGCGACGCCGGCGTGATGTAGAGCGTCTTCACGCCGACCCTGGCGAGCCATTTCTGCACCGCCGTCGCGATAAATTCGCTGCCGTTATCTGACCTGATGTTTGCCGGCGGCCCACGCGCGACGAACAACTCTGCCAATGCCGCCAGCACGTCCTCGTGACGGAATCGACGCGCGACCACGAGAGCCAGGCATCCTCGGTTGGCCTCGTCGATGATCGTCAAGATCCGGAACTTCCGGCCGTCATGGGTGCGCCCTTCGACGAAGTCATAGGCCCAGACATGCCCCGGATACGCAGGCCGCAGCCGGATGCACGATCCGTCGTTCAGCCATAAACGCCCGCGTTTGGGCTGCCTTTGCGGCACCTTCAGCCCTTCGCGTCGCCAGATCCGTTCGACCCGCTTGCGGTTCACCGCCCATCTGGCATTCCGCAGCAATGCCGCCACCCGGCGGTAGCCGTAGCGGCCGTATTGCCGCGCCAGCGCGATGATGTCGGCCGTCCAGACATAGGTGAAGTCGGCGAACCATGGGCAACCGGGCCGGGTGGAAGCGTGGCGGGACGCGAGGTCCAACGCGCTCTTCGGCAACGCCTTCCAAGAAACGGTTTCGACCGTCGAAGCCGCCTGGGTCCGCCCGCGATTTACGGGCTATATCGGCATTCAACAC
>JAMNXK010000300.1 GCA_023653245.1 Tagaea sp. | reverse complement strand
GGCCATGTCCGGCGTGACGTCGTCGCGCGCCAGCAGCCGCTCCTTGATCGTCTCGGACGCCATCGCGAAGAGCTTCTCGAGCACGCGCACCGGCAGCTTGGCGCGGGACGCGAGCTTTTCTTGCACCAGCGAGGCTTTGCCGTGCTTGTCGATCAAGCGCTCGGCGGTCGCTTCGGACAACGCAGCACCGTCGTTGCCCGCCAGCGTGGCGGCGACGCGCGTGGTGCCGTCGTCGACCAGCGCGCGCGCGACCTTGTCGGAGACGTCCGGCCGGCGGGCGATGGCGATCTGCTTGTTCTCCGATTTCGACTTCACGATCTCGACGAGGTCGGCATCCGAGAACGCGGTCGATTCGGCGAGCAGCGGCAAGGCCACTTCGTCGATATCCTTGGCCAGCGCCATGGCCAGCCCGTCGGGCAGGCGCGTGGCGGTCTTGAGGTGCTGTGCGAGCGCTTGGCGCACCGTCGCCATGGCGTCTTGCGCCATCAGCATCAGCACGGTTTCGGCTTCCTGCCGCTCGCCGGCGGTCAGCTTGGAATCCTGAAAGACGCCGGCGACCTTCGCGGCCATGTCGGCGCGCGTGGCGGCGGACGGATCGCCGGCGAGGCGCGCGATGTCGGCGGGTGTGAGCTTGGCCATTTCCCCGTGTTCTCCCGATGTCACCCTAGCACGGCGCGGCATCGCAGGTTTTCGCGAAGTTATCCTTCATTTTGCATGGGCTTAGCGCGTTCCGCAATGTTTGACTTGGCCCCGCTCCGGCCCCTACAAGGGAACGAGGTCTTCGGGGAGATACGCGCATGGATGGGGGCGAACGGGTCCAATTGTCGAGGCCCGTGGGCGACACGGTCAAGGCGACCACCTGCTACATGTGCGCCTGCCGCTGCGGCATCAAGGTGCATCTGAACCAGGGCCGCATCCGTTACATCGAGGGCAACAAGGCCCATCCGGTCAACAAAGGCGTGCTATGCGCCAAGGGTTCGGCCGGGATCATGAACCATTACAGCCCGGCCCGGCTGCGCAAACCCTTGAAGCGGTCGGGCGAACGCGGCTCCGGCCAATTCGTCGAAATCGAGTGGGAAGAAGCGCTGACGACGCTCGCCGAACGCCTCGGGCATATCCGCGCCACCGACCCCAAGAAACTCGCCTTCTTCACCGGGCGCGACCAAAGCCAGTCGCTGACCGGCTGGTGGGCCAATCAATTCGGCACGCCGAACTTCGCGGCGCATGGCGGGTTCTGTTCGGTCAACATGGCCGCGGCCGGGCTCTACTCCATCGGCGGCTCGTTCTGGGAATTCGGCGAGCCCGATTGGGAACACGCCGAGTATTTCCTGATGTTCGGCGTCGCCGAAGATCACGATTCCAATCCGATCAAGGCGGGCATCGCCAAACTCAAGGCGCGCGGCGCCAAGTTCGTGTCGGTCAATCCGGTCAAGACCGGCTACCAGGCCGTCGCCGACGAGTGGATCGGCATCGCGCCGGGCACCGACGGGCTGTTCGTGATGGCGCTCATCCACGAACTCCTGAAGGCCGACCGCATCGATCTCGACTTCTTGGTCAAGTACACCAACGCGCCCTGGCTCGTGCGCGCGGATAACGGCCTGTTCGCGCGCGACGAAGCGGGCAACCCGCTCTGCTGGGACACCAAGACCGGCAACACCGCCAGCGCCCTGTCGCCGGACGTGGCGCCCAAGCTGGTCGGCGAAACGACCCTTCTCGACGGCGCGAAGGCCGTGCCGGTGTTCGAGCTGATGGTCCGGCGCTATCTGTCGCCCGACTACGCGGCCGAGAACGCCGCCGAAAAATGCGGCGTGCCCGCCGCGACGATCCGGCGCATCGCCGCCGAGCTGGCGCACGCGGCCTTCGACAAGCAGATCGTGCTCGACCGGCCCTGGACCGATTGGGCCGGGCGGCGGCACGAAAAGACCATCGGCCGGCCGGTGTCGATGCACGCGATGCGCGGGATCTCCGCGCATTCGAACGGTTTCCAGACCTGCCGCGCGATCCATATCCTGCAGATGCTGCTGGGTGCCATCGATAACCCCGGCGCGTGGCGCTACAAATCCCCGTTTCCGCGCCCCTGCCCGCCCGGCCCCAAGCCCACCGGCAAGCCCGAGCAAGTGGCCCCCAACAAGCCGATGGGCGGCATGCCGCTGGGCTTCACGCTTGGGCCCGAGGATTTGCTGCTCGACAAGGGCGGCAAGCCGATGCGCATCGACAAAGCATATTCCTGGGAGGCGCCCATCGCCGCCCACGGCATGATGCATATGGTGATCGCCAACGCCTGGGCCGGCGATCCCTACGAGATCGATACGCTGTTCATGTACATGGCCAACATGGCGTGGAACTCGTCGATGAATTCGTCGGGCACCATGCGCATGCTGACCGACAAGAAGCCGGACGGGTCGTACAAGATCCCCTTCGTCGTCTATTCGGACGCCTTCGCCAGCGAGATGGTCGCCTATGCCGATCTCGTGCTGCCCGACACCACCTATCTCGAACGCTGGGATTGCATCTCGCTGCTCGACCGCCCGATCGGCTCGATGGAAGGGCCGGGCGACGCGATCCGCCAGCCCGTCGTCGAGCCCGACCGCGACGTGCGGCCGTTCCAGACCGTGCTCATCGATCTGGGCGCGCGTCTGAAGCTGCCCGGCTTCACCAATGCCGACGGCACGGCGAAGTTCCCCGGCGGCTATGCCGACTACATCGTCAATCACGAGCGTAAGCCGGGCGTCGGCCCGCTCGCCGGATTCAGGGGCAAGGACGGCTCGAAGTCGGGCGTGGGCGAGCCCAACCCCGACCAGCTCCAGCGCTATATCGAGAACGGCGCCTTCTGGCGCCATCATCTCGAGCCCGAGCAGATGCATTACAAGCACGCCAACAAGGGCTATCTGGACGCGGCCGTGAAGCTCGGCCTGATCGACAAGCCCGACCAGATCGTGATGCAGATCTATTCCGAGCCCTTGCAGAAGTTCCGCAACGCGGCACGCGGGATCGGGCCCATCGCCTGCCCGGACGAGCACAAAGCGCGCATCGACGCTTACTGCGACCCCTTGCCGTTCTGGTACGCGCCCTTCGAAGGCGAGATGATCGCGCCCGGCGAGTTCCCGCTGCACGCGATCACCCAGCGGCCGATGCCGATGTATCACTCCTGGGGTTCGCAGAACGCCTGGCTGCGCCAAATCCTCAGCGACAACCGGCTCTACGTGAACCGCGCGACCGCCCAAGCGAAGGGCCTCGCCGACGGCGATTGGGTGTGGATCGTCTCCCACCACGGCCGCGTCAAGGCGCGCATCAAGACCATGGAGGGCGTGAACCCGCACACGGTCTGGACCTGGAACGCGATCGGCAAGCGCAAGGGCGCTTGGAACTTGGCCGAGGATGCGCGCGAGTCGAACCAAGGGTTCCTGCTCAACCACGCCATCGCCGAACTGCTGCCCGAGAAAGGCGGCCTCGGCCATCGTTATTCGAATTCGGACCCGATCACCGGCCAAGCGGCGTGGTTCGATCTGCGCGTGCGGCTGGAGAAATGCGATCCGGTCGAGGCGGGCGAAACGTCGCCCTTGCACCCGACGCTCGCCTCGCCGCCCAATTCGCCGGCGCGCGGCTCCATCTCGCGCTTTGGCGAGGAGTTCAAGAAGTGACCGCCTATTCGCCCCCCGCCAAAAAGCAGCTCGGTCTGGTCATCGATCTGGACACCTGCGTTGGCTGTCATGCTTGCGCCGTGAACTGCAAGGAATGGAACACCGGCGGCCATTCCGCCCCCTTGCCCGACACCGATCCTTACGGCGCCGATCCCACCGGCGTGTGGTTCAACCGCATCCATACTTTCGAAGCGGGCGAAGGCGATTCGAGCCGCACGGTCCATTTCCCGAAATCCTGCCTGCATTGCGCCGAACCCTTGTGCGTCGAGGTCTGCCCGACGGGGGCCTCGTACAAGCGCGAAGAAGACGGGATCGTGCTGGTCAACGCCGATACCTGCATCGGCTGCAAGCTGTGCTCTTGGGCCTGCCCCTATGGCGCGCGCGAGTTCGACGACGATGCGGGCGTGATGAAGAAATGCACGTTGTGCGTCGACAAGATCTATAACGAGACGCTGGCCGAGGAAGACCGCGTGCCGGCGTGCGTCTCGACCTGCCCCGCGAGTGCGCGGCATTTCGGCGATCTCGGCGATCCGAGCTCCGACGTGTCGATCCTGGTCGCCGCGCGCGGCGGCTACGAGCTGATGCCCGAACT
>JAMNXK010000299.1 GCA_023653245.1 Tagaea sp. | reverse complement strand
TGTCGTCGGTTTGGGCGTCGAGGGCCACCAAGCGCCCCTCGCGCCACGTCTCCCGCGAACGATGCGTGTAGCGATAGACCGTCAAGAAAGCGAAACGCACCGCCATGTCGATGGCGATCTCGACGCGGACTTCGTCGTCGCGCCGGTCGATGGTCACGCGGTGGGTACCGATCGGCGATCCTTCGCGCAGCACGTCGAATTCGAGCGTCCGCGACTGGGCTTGCGCGCCCGTGACGGCGCCCAGCACGAGCGACAAAGCGAGAAGAAAACGTTTCATGCCGCTTCTACGATGGCGCGGGCCCGCCGGATCAAGTCCCCGACGGATTTGGGGGCGTTTTGTGCAAATTCAAGGCGCGGATGCCCCCATGCAAGCCCGCCGAATGGCTTGCAATTCGGTTTCCGCCGGGTCCATTCTTGCGCGGTAACCGGCCGCGCGGGATGGGCCGAGGGAACGAAAAAATGGCGGGAGCATCGGCACTTCCCAATCTCCAGGCGATCGGCGCGGGCGCCAAACCGGCGCCGCTCGAATCGCCCTGCGACGATTGCGCGATCCGCGAGACCAGCGTGTGCGAGGTGCTCGATGCGCCGCAGCTCGCGCGCATGCGCGCGATCGCCACGATCGTCCGGATGGAGCCGGGATCGACCCTGTTTCAGGAAAGTGAGCCGGCCGAGCATCTGTGCAACGTCGTCGAAGGCACGGTGAAGCTTTACAAGCTGCTGCCCGACGGGCGGCGGCAGATCACCGGGTTTCTGTTCCCCGGCGACTTCCTGGGCGTGGCGCTGAACAAGAGCTACGCCTATTCCGCCGAAGCGATGACCGATCTGCGCATCTGCCGTTTTTCGCGCAAGAAGCTCGAAGGCCTGCTCTCGGAATTGCCGAATCTCGAGCACCGCCTGCTCGAAGTCGCGGGCAACGAGCTGGTCGCGGCCCAGGATCAGATGCTGCTGCTCGGGCGCAAGACGGCGCGCGAGCGGCTGGCGAGTTTCCTGCTGATGATTTCGCGCCGTGCCGCGGCGCGCGGCCGGCCGGCCTCGCCCGTCGATCTGCCGATGAGCCGGGCGGATATCGGCGACTATCTGGGCCTGACCACCGAAACGGTCAGCCGCACCTTCACGCAGCTGAAGAAAGCCGGAACGATCGGCCTGCCCGGGCAAACGCGGGTGGACATCCTCAAGCGCGCCGAGCTCGAGGAAATCGCCGAGGCGGGGTGAGCTACTGCGCCGCCACGATGGGCCGCACGAATTGCGGCTCGGTGTCCCAGGGGAACATGATCCAGGTGTCCTGGCTGGTTTCGGTCACGTAGGTATCGACCATCGGCTTGCCGGCGGGCTTTGCATACACCGTCGCAAAATGCGCGCCGGGCAGCAGCGCGCGCACGATCTTGGCGGTGGCACCCGTGTCCACCAGATCATCGACGATCAGCCAGCGCGGGGCGCCGGGCGTATCGCTCGTGCCGGCGGCGAGCGGCTTCAGGATGTTCGACGCTTGGCCGATTTGCTGGCCCTGATACGTGGCGATCGAAATCGTGTCGATGACCCTGAGGTCGAGCTCGCGCGCCACGATCCCGGCCGGGATCAACCCGCCGCGCGTGACCGCCACGATGCCGCGCCACGGCCCGCCCGCCACGAGCTTCCACGCCAGCGCCTTGCAGTCGCGATGCAGCTCCTGCCAGGAGACGGTGAACATCTTCTTGTAGGTCTCGTCGGCGGTGGCCATGGGCGACTCCGGCAGGGGGTTCGTCGTCCAGGGTCTAGCGCCGGAACGCTTGCCGGGGCAAGGCTCACACGCTCGGACGGCGGCGCACCAAATACACGCCCGCGATTTTGAAGCTTCCGTCGGGCTGACGTTCCATGTCGTACAGCGCCACGATCCCGTCGCCGTCGAGCCCGTCGAACTCGACGATCTGGCGCACGCGCCCGTCTTGCGCGCGTGCCTCGCCGAAGGCGAAGCCGCGCGGGGCGTAGATCGCGCCATAGCCTTCGCGCACCATCGCCATGAAGCGCTCGGGCGTGCCGAACAGCGCCTTGATTTCGTCCGACGCGAAGGCGAAGGCGGCCGGGCCGTCGTGCCGGCGGAAGGCTTCGACCTGGCGTTCGATGACGGCGCGGATCGCCGCGCGGTCGGCGTCGGATTGCGCGCGCGCGTGGAACGCCAAAAAAAGCGCCAGCAGGGACGCGAGAAAGGCTTTGCGCATCGGCCGTCCCTCCTTTTAGAACGGAAACGTCTTCACGCCGGAGAAGTCTACATGCTCAGCACCCAGCGCGGCCATGGCGGCATGGCCGTTTCCCCGCATCACCTCGCTTCGCAAGCCGGGCTCGACGTGCTGCGCGAAGGCGGCAACGCGATCGAAGCGATGATCGCCATGGCGGCCGCGATTCCGGTCGTCTATCCGCATATGAACGCGGTCGGCGGGGACGGGTTCTGGCTGATCGACGCGGGCGACGGCAAGCCCGTCGCCATCGACGCATGCGGCGCCGCGGCGTTGGCGCTTTCGCCCGCCTGGTATCGCAAGCAAGGGCACGAAACGATCCCCTCGCGCGGGCCGCTGGCGGCCAACACCGTCGCCGGCACGGTCTCGGGCTGGGGCGCCGCGCACGAGCTCGCCAAGACGATGGGCGGGACGCTGCCCCTGTCGCGTCTGCTCGAAGCGGGCGTCCACTACGCGCGCGCGGGCTTCCCCGCGACCGACAGCCAAGCGCGCTTCACGATCGAAAAGCGCGCCGAGTGCGAAGCGCAGCCCGGCTTCAAGCAAGCCTTCATGCCGGGCGGAAACCCGCCCAAGCCCGGCGAGCGATTCCGCCAAGCGGCGTTGGGCGAAACGATCGCGCGCATCGGCCGCGAAGGGACCGAGAGCTTCTATCGCGGCGCGCTGGCCAAGGACATCGCCGAGGATTTGAAGCGCATCGGCGCGCCGGTGACGGGCGAAGATCTCGCGCGCCACAAGGCCAAGCTGGTCACGCCGTTGAACGTCGACGTGCCCGGCGCGCGGCTGTTCAACATGACCCCGCCGACGCAAGGCCTGGCGTCGCTGCTGATCCTGGCGATCTTCGCGCGCATCAAGCCCGAACGCTGCGACGGGCCCGCGTATGTGCATGCGCTGGTCGAAGCGACCAAGCTCGCCTTCCGGGTGCGCGACAAGCACGTCAAGGATCCGGCCTATATGACCGTCGATCCGCAGAGCCTGCTGTCGGACGCCAAGGTCAAGGCGTTGGCCGCCGAGTTCGATCCCAACCGCGCGATGCCGTGGCCGCAGCCGGCCAAGAAGGGCGACACGATCTGGATGGGTGCGATCGACGCCCAAGGCCGCATGGCGAGCTTCATCCAATCGATCTATTGGGAATTCGGCTCGGCGTGCGTGCTGCCGCAAACCGGGCTGCTCTGGCAGAATCGCGGCACCTCGTTCTCGCTCGAGAAGGGGGCCGCGCAGGAGCTCATGGCGGGGCGCAAACCCTTCCACACCCTCAACCCGGCACTGGCGCGGTTCGACGATGGCCGATCCATGGTCTACGGCACGATGGGTGGGGACGGCCAGCCGCAGACCCAGGCGATGATCTTCTCGCGCCACGCTTTCTACGGCATGCAGCCCCAGGAAGCGGTCACCGCCCCGCGCTGGCTGCTCGGCCGCACCTGGGGCACGGCCACGACGAAGCTGCGGCTGGAGAGCCGGTTCCCCGCCGGCACGATCGCGGCCTTGCGCGGGCTCGGCCACGATCTGGAGGTCGTATCGGAATTCACCGACCTCATGGGCCATGCCGGGATGATCGTGCGCACGCCCGCTTCGGACGGGCCCGCTTTGCTCGAAGGGGCCACCGACCCGCGCTCGGACGGGCAGGTGGGGACTTTCTAGAGCATGATGTGTTGTGTTGGAAACGCCGTGCCGACCTCATGGTTCGACGCGGACGTCAATTGACGTCCGCACCATGAGGTTCAAGAAGTAGGCCTCACCCTGAGCCTGTCGAAGGGCGAGGCCGGTCCAAGAACGCTTTCGTTAAAGCGCATTGTGCTCTAGCCCCGCGCGGCCGCGTCGCGGCGGCCGATGGCGACGGATTTGACCACCGCGAACACGCTCATGCCTTCGCGCAGGCCGAGTTCGGCCACCGACGCGCGTGTGATGCGCGCGCGCAAACTCGCCGATCCCGCCGTCAGCGCCGCTTCGGCGAAGGCCCCGGCCTCGATCCGCAGCGAAGCGATGCGCCCCGCGATCACGTTGCGCGCCGATAGGCCTTCGGGCCGG
>JAMNXK010000298.1 GCA_023653245.1 Tagaea sp. | reverse complement strand
GCGTCGAGCGCTTCGACGACCAGCCCCGCCCCGCCTTTGTCGATCAGCGTCTTGGCCTTGACGAATCCGGCGGCGACGGCACCCGCGCGCTTGGCCAGCGACAGGCCTTCGAGGGCGCGGCGCAGCAGCAACCGGTCGACCGTGTCGGCGAGGCCCGCGGGCGCCTTCAAGGCGTGCCGCGCGGCCTTAGCGAAGGCGTTCTTGGCGATGGCTTCGTCGAGCGCGGCGCGCGACACGCTCAGCCACAGCCCGCGGCCGGGCAGCTTGCTTTCGATGTCGGGCACGACCGATCCGTCCGGCCCCGCGACGAAGCGCAAGAACGACTCGCGCGCGC
Source organism: Tagaea sp. (assembly GCA_023653245.1). The sequence goes on along the minus strand of JAMNXK010000298.1, from coordinate 3,933 downwards.
CCGTCCGGCCGCTGACGACGCAGCGGCGCACCGGACCGTCGGCGCCCTCGCCGGGTTCCGGGGTCTCGTCCTTGGCGATGTCGGCGGCGCTCAGCATCGTGCCTTACTTCTTCTCCTCGTCCGCGAACCAATGCTCGCGCGCCTTCATGATCAGCGCGTTGGCGGTTTCCTCGGTCAATTCTTCCTTGCCGACGATCTCGACCAGCTCGTCGCCGGCCAGATCGGCGAAATCGTCGAGCGTCTTCACGCCCTTCTCGCCGAGCTTGACCAGCATGGCGGGGGTCAATTCCTCGAACGCGGCGATCTCGTCGGAGACTTCGAGTTCCTTGCGCGCGGCCTCCAGGCGGGTGTGCTCGCGCTCGACGAAGGCCTCGGCGCGGGCCTTGAGCTCGCCCGCCACGCCTTCGTCGAAGCCTTCGATGCCCGCGAGTTCGTCGGCGTCGACCATCGCCACTTCCTCGATCTTCGTGAACCCTTCGGTCACGAGCAGGCCGGCGATCACGTCGTCGACGTCGAGCGCGTCGACGAAGAGCTGCGAGCGGTCCTTGAACTCGGCCTGGCGGCGCTCGGATTCCTCGGCCTCGGTCAGGATGTCGATCGCCCAGCCGGTCAGCATCGAGGCGAGGCGCACGTTCTGCCCGCGCCGGCCGATCGCCAGCGACAGCTGCTCGTCGGGAACGACGACCTCGATGCGCCGGGCTTCCTCGTCGAGCACGACCTTGGTGACTTCGGCGGGGGCGAGCGCGTTGACCACGAAGGTCGCGGGATCGTTCGACCACGGAATGATGTCGATCTTCTCGCCCTGCTGCTCGGCGACGACCGCCTGCACGCGGCTGCCGCGCATGCCCACGCACGCGCCGACGGGGTCGATCGAATTGTCGTGGCTGACCACGGCGATCTTGCCGCGGCTGCCGGGGTCGCGCGCCACCGCCTTGATCTCGATGATGCCGTCGTAGATCTCGGGCACTTCCTGGGCGAACAGCTTGGCGGTGAATTGCGGATGCGTGCGCGACAGGAAGATCTGCGGCCCGCGCGGCTCCTGGCGCACGTCGTAGATATAGGCGCGCACGCGCTCCTGCGGCTTGAAGACCTCGCGCGGGATCGTCTCGTCGCGGCGCAAGATCGCTTCGGCGCGGCCCAGATCGACCGTGATGTTGCCGAACTCGACGCGCTTGACCAGGCCGTTGACGATCTCGCCGACGCGATCCTTGTACTCGTCGAACTGGCGCAGGCGCTCGGCCTCGCGCACGCGCTGGACGATGACTTGCTTGGCGGTCTGCGCGGCGATGCGCCCGAAATCGATCGGCGGCAGCGGATCGGTCAGATAGTCGCCGACTTTGGCGTCGGGGTTCTTGCGCTGGGCGACTTCCAGCGCGATCTCGGTCGCCTCGTTGGTCACCGGATCGGCGACCAGGCGATAGCGCAGCAGCTGCATTTCGCCGTTGTCGCGGTCGATATGCGCGCGGATGTCGTGCTCCAGGCCGTATTTGGCGCGGCCGGCCTTTTGGATGGCCTGCTCCATCGCCTCCAGAACCTGTTCGCGCTCGATGCCCTTCTCGCGGGCCACCGTGTCGGCGACCTGGAGCATTTCGATGCGGTTATAGGCGGTCGTACGTTCCATCGTTGCGGTCTCTCAGCTGGGTTGATCGGCGTGGGCTGCGGCGGCTTCCTCGGCGCGCGTGGCGGCGATGAGTTCGTCGGTCAGGACGAGCTTGGCGCGCGCGATCTCGGCGAGCGGCACGCGCGCGGGTCCTTCTTTGGTCTCGATGGCGATCGTTTCGCCGTCGCGCCCGCGCAATACGCCCGAGAAGCGTTTGCGTCCGTCGAGCGGGAATTTGGTTTCGATCTTGGCGGCGTGGCCCTTGAAGCGCTCGAAATCCGCCGGGCGGGTCAGCGGCCGGTCGATGCCCGGCGAGCTGACTTCAAGCACGTATTGCGCCTTGATCGGATCTTCGACGTCGAGCTTGGCGGAGATCGCGCGCGACAGGCCTTCGCAATCGCCCAGCGTCATCGCCTTGCGGTCCTTGCGCTCGGCCATGATCTGCAGCGTCGGCCGCTCCCGGCCCGACACCACCACGCGCACCAAATCGTACCCCATGGCGTCCGCCGTGGGGCCGATCAGATCGGCAAGCGCGCTCTCGCGGTCCATCGTGGGATCCGGCCTTCCAAGTGTCGCATTTCGGAACGCCCGTGTTCGCCCGGGCCGGCAATAAAAAAGTGGGCCGTTGGGCCCACTTGTTATTGTCGCCCGAGGCTAGGCTCGGACGTTATGTGGCGCGGACTATACGGATTTCCGGCCGCGAATCAAGCGGCGATTCGCCTTAGGTTTCAAAATCGTAGCGGAAGGCGACGGCGGTGGCAAGCCAGCCCCTTCGCGCGAAGTCCAAAACCAGGGGCGCATCGGGCAGGCACGCGACCAATTCGGGCACGCCCGCGCGCTTCCAGCCCAGCCACGCGAAGCGCGCCTCGCGCTCGGTGGCGAAAAGATAAAGCCGCCGCGCGCCCATCGCCCAGGCGCGCGCGGTCAAATGATCGACCAACGCCGCCCCGATACCGCCGCGCCGGCGCGTTTCGATCACCAGCAGCGAACGCAGCAGCCCCACGCCGACGCCCGGATCGAGACCCGCAAGCCCGACCAGCGTGTCCGCGTCGAACGCGCCGACGAACAGCGATCGGCCATCGGCCAGGCCGGCCTGCGACATATCGTGGGCGGCAAGCAGGGCGCCGGCGTGGTCCCGGTCGGCGGGCGCCAGGTCGCGCATGCGGATGGGCATGGGGCGATTGTCCACCCCGTTGCCCCTGTCATGCAATCGATCCTTGGGCTAACGTGGCGGCGATGAACAGGATTCTCGTTTTCCTCGCGGCGGCCGCGCTGGCCGCCTGCGCCGCGCCGGCGACGCCGCCCCCGGCGCCCGAACCCGTCGCCGAGCCCGGCCCCGCTTCGACGTCGGGCAATTACCTGGCGGCCTTGCATGCCCAGCGCACGCGCGATGCGGCCGCGGCGGCCGAGTTCGCGGGCCGCGTGCTGCAAGCCAATCCGCTGAGCTTCGAAGTGATGGTGCGCGCCCACGCGGCGATGGTCGAGGCGGGGCGCGTCGACGACGCGATCGACCTCGCCGGGCGCATCGCGCGGGTCAACGCCGGCCACACGCAAGCGCAGCTGACCTTGACGATCGACGACATCGCGCGCGGCGATTTCGCCGCCGCCGAGCGGCGCATGGCGGCACTGCCCTTGCAAGGCTTCGCGCGGGTGGTCAATCCGCTGCTGATCGCGTGGATCAACGCCGGCCTCGAGCGCAATCCGGCCGCCTTCGACATCCTTCGATCGCTGCTCGACGTGCAAGGCTTCAAGCAGCTGCACGATTACTACGCCGGCTTGATCGCCGAGCGCGCCGGGCGCATGGACGAAGCGGAACGCTTCTATCGCGCCTCGCTGGAAGGCGACGAAGGGGCGCCGCCGCGTCTGGTCGAGGTCGTCGGCGGATTCCTCGAACGGCGCGGCCGCGCGGCCGAGGCGCGCCAGCTCTATCTGCGCTATCGCCAGGCCAATCCCGACTCGCCCGTGGCGCGCGCCGGCCTCGCGCGCACCCTGGCCGGGGCACCCGCCGCAGCCCCGCCGCCCTTCCCCACGCCCGACGCCAAGCGCGGGGCGGCCGACGCGCTGTTCAACCTCGCCGCCTTGTTCCGCCAGGAAGCGACCATGGCCAACGCGCTGGCGTTCGGCCGCCTGGGACTGCATCTCGATCCCGATTCGGCCCTTGGGCTGCTGACCGTCGCCGAGATTCTCGACCAGACCGGCCAGCGCGACGCGGCCGATGCGCTGTTCGCGCGCGTGCCGGCGGACTCGCCCTTCGCCTATGTCGCCCAGCTGCGTCTGGCGGAGAACCGGCAGGAACGCGGCGATCTGGCCGGGGCGCTCGCCGCGCTCGAAGG
>JAMNXK010000297.1 GCA_023653245.1 Tagaea sp. | reverse complement strand
GACGGCGAGCGCATCGTGGTGCGCATCGACGACGAAGGCCCGGGCATTCCCGAGGACAAGCTCGAGGCGATTTTCGACCGCTTCTATTCCGAGCGGCCGGCGGGCGAGAAATTCGGCACCCATTCGGGCCTGGGCCTGTCGATCTCGCGCCAGATCGTCGAGGCGCATGGCGGCACGATCGAGGCGTCCAACCGGCTCGAAGCCACCGGCGCGCGCTTCACCATCCGCCTGCCGGCGGCGTGAGGGGATTCACGCGGCGTTGTTCCGCCGCTCGCGCGCGGGCAGGATCAAACTCACGACCGCGCCGCGCCTTGCGTTGACCATCTCGACGCGCCCGCCCATGCGCTTGGCGAGTTCGACGGAAATCGCGATGCCCAGACCGAGGCCGCTATTGTCGGCCGTGTCCGCGCGCGCGCCGACGAACGGCGTGCCCGGATTGGCGAGGACGGCGGCGGGCAGGCCGGGACCGTCGTCGATCACCGAAAGAATGGCCCCGCCCGTCCGCACCTCGATATGCCCGCCCTTGCGGCCATGACGCGCCGCGTTGGCGATGAGATTGACCGCGATCTGGCGCAAGGCCAGCGCGTCGCCCACGACGCTCGAATCGCCGCCGCGCGAAATCTCTAGCGTCGCGCCGGCCGCGTCGATGTCGCCGCGCGTCAAGACGGCGGCTTGCTCGGCGATGTCGGCGAGATCCACCGTATCGGCGCGCAGTGGCCGGTCCTCGTGCTCCAAGCGCGACATTTCCAGGATCCGCTCGACCAGGTCGCGCAGATGCCGGCCGCTCTGGCCGATATCCTCGGCGTAGCGCGCGTAACGGTCGTTCATCGGGCCGAAGACGCGCATCGTCATCATCTCGGCGAAACCGATCACGGCGTTCAACGGCGTGCGCAGCTCGTGGCTCATCCGCGCCAAGAAGGCGGATTTCGCGCGGTCGGCGCTTTCGGCGCGCGCGAGCGAGGTTTCCAGCCGCGCGGTCATCTCGACGCGAGCGGTGATGTCGGAGAAAGCGCTGACGAAGGCGCGAACGGTGCCGTCGGGCCGGCGGACGGGGGCGATGCTCAACTCCGACCAATAGGGCGCGCCGTTCTTGGCGTAGTTCAAGATATCGACGCGTACCGGCCGTCCCGCCGCGATGCCCTCGCGCAGCGCCGCGACCGTCGCGCGGTCCGTCGCGGGGCCTTGAAGTATCCGGCAGTTCTTTCCGATGATCTCGGCCGCCGAATAGCCGGTCATTCGCTCGAAGGCGCGGTTGACGTAGACGAGCTTTCCATCTTCCGCGTCGGCGATGGCGATGCCGCTTTCCGCGATCGCCAGCGATTCGGATAGAATTTCGCGCTCGTCGAGCAGCTTGCGGCGGCGGCGCAGCTCGGCGGCGGCATAGAGCGCGCCGAAAGCGCCCAGCGCGATCAGGACCGCGACGATCAGCGCCGTGCGGCCCTTGCCCAGCAGCTCGGCGCCCAGCGCGGCATTCCGTGCGCGCGAGGCCAGGACGACGAGGTCGCGATCCGGCGACAGGGCGTAACCGCCCACACGGCGCAGGCCATCGAACGCGGAGTCATGGTCGATCGGGCCGTGATTGGCGCCCGACGAGACGGCTTGATAGAACGACTGTCCGGTCAGATCGCGGCCCGCGGCGCCCGTCCCGATATCGGGCAACCGGAGTAGCGCTACGCCGTCGGCGCGCACGGCCAGAATACTGCGCTTCGCGAGCGAGACGGTGGCCTCAAGGCTCTCGCGCAGCCGCGCGAGATCGATCGTCACGCTGGCGGCGCCCAGGAAGTCGCCCGCGGGATCGTCCAGCCGGTGGGCGATGACGAGTTCGACTTGGCCGTCTTCGCGCCGTGCGTAGCCGACATGGAATTCGTGGCCGCGCGCCACACCTTCGAAGAACTCGGGCAAACGCTCGCCGTAGACTCGGAGACCGCGGCCGTCGCTGGAACGCACGATCCGGCCTCGCGCGTCGAGGAAGGTAAGGGCCAGGAATTGCGGCTCCAGCATCAGCCGAGGCGCGAGGTCGGACAGCGCACGGGCGGCGCCGTCTTCGAAATCGTCGGCGTTCTCGATGCGCAATGCGGCGCCGGTCAGGAATATCTTTCCGGCGCGAATCGTCTGATCGAGTTGATGGGCGACCAGGCGCGCGATGACGACCTCTTCCTCGGCCGCTTCCGCCGCGATCCACTCGATCGCCGAGTGGACGAGCCAGGCCAGCGCGACCGATAAAATCAACCCGGCCGCCAGCCCGCGAAGAACGCGGACAGTGCGGCCGGGTGTCCGATGCGGATCGGGCTGCATCGCGGCCGAGTTAGGCCGCGCGGACTTGCGCGAGGAAGGCTTGCACCGCCTGCTTGAGCTCGACCGATTGGGTGCCGAGCGTCGTGGCCGCGTCCTTGACCTGGCTCGCCGAGGAGCCGGTCTCGCCCGCGGCTTGGGTCACGCCCGAGATGTTGGACGACACCTCGCCGGTGCCGGCCGCGGCCTGCTGGACGTTGCGCGCGATCTCTTGCGTCGCCGCTCCCTGCTCCTCGACCGCCGCGGCGATGCCCGAGGCGATCTGGTTGATCTTGGCGATGGTCTGCCCGATCCCCTTCATCGCTTCGACCGACGCGCCGGTCGCGTTCTGGATTTCGGCGATCTGGCCGCCGATCTCGTCGGTCGCCTTCGCCGTCTGGCTGGCGAGGTTCTTCACTTCCGACGCCACGACCGCGAAGCCCTTGCCCGCTTCGCCCGCGCGTGCCGCCTCGATGGTGGCGTTGAGGGCGAGCAGGTTGGTCTGCGAAGCGATGTCGGAGATGAGCTTGACCACGTCGCCGATCTTCTGTGCGGCTTGCGCCAGCGCTTCGACCGTCTGACCCGTGCGGTCGACTTCGTCCACCGCTTGGTTGGCGATCTTGGCCGACTCGCTCACCTGACGCGAAATCTCGGTGATCGAGGAGGACAGCTCCTCGGCCGCCGAGGCCACCGTTTGCACGTTGGTCGAGGCTTCTTCCGAGGCCGCGGCCACCGCCGTCGCTTGGCGGCTCGTCTCCTCGGCCGTGGCCGACAAGGCGCTCGCCGAAGCCTGGAGCTGCGTGGCCGAGCTCGACACGCCGGCGACCACGCCGCCGACCTTGCTCTCGAACTGGTCGGCCATCGCCATCATCGCGGCCTTCTTCTCGGTCGCGGCCTTGGCTTCGAGCGCTTTCTGCTCTTCTTCCATCGCCTTCACGCGGATGGCGTTGTCCTTGAACACCTGGACCGCCTGCGCCATGGCGCCGACTTCGTCCTTGTTCGTCTTGGCCGGAACCTCGGTGGCGAGATCGCCATCGGCGAGCTTGCGCATCGCTTCGGTCATGCCGGACACCGGCTTGGTGATGCCCTTGGCGATGACGAAAGCGCCGAGCAGGCCCAGAACCAAGGCGATCGCCGAAAGGACCAGCATCGTGGCGACGCTCGCGGCGACGGTCGCGGCGGCCTCTTGGGCCAGCGCTTCGGTCGCGACCTTCTGGCGCTGCGAGAGCGTCTCCAGACGCTCGGTCAGGCGCTCGGCGACGCGCGCGTTGGTCGTGTTGACCATCTCGTCGAGTCCGCGCACCGCCTCCGCCGCGCGGCGGAAGGCGGCGAGATACTGCGGCGCCAGCTCCTTGGCGCGCTGCAGCGCCGTGCGGCGCTCGCCCTCGGCGGCCGCGATCGCGCGATCGATGTTGCGATTCAATTCGGCGTAGGACGTCTCGGCCGTCCGCAGCAATTCGGCGTCCGGCGCCACTTGGTAGCGCAGCGCGTAGATGCGCAGCAGGCCCAGATCCTCCTGCGCGGCACCGGCATAGGCCGCCACGCGGAATTCGCCCGCCGTGATGGCGCCGTCGATGACCGACGTGAGCGCCTGGCGCGCCTGCGCCCCCAGCACGTTCATACCGCGCTCGACCGCCTCGTCGCGCGCGCCGCGCAAGCCGGCCAAGCGGCCGACATTGGCCGTATACTCGGCGAAGGCCGCTTGCGCTTCGCGCATGATGGCGCGCCGCTCGTCCGAACGGATCGCGTCGTGCGCGGCGGTCATGTTCGTGCGGATTTCGCCGATGTATTTCTCGATGCGCTGGCGGGTTTCCGCGCCGCCATGGTCGGCGTAGATCGTCGCCTGGCGGCGCAAGGCGTAGAAATCGGTCTCGATTCCGCTCACGTTCAGCGCCGTGGAGGAGATGGACGTATAGCGCGCGAACAAGGACTTGACCTCGGTGAGGGCGCTCCAGCCGGTGAAGGCGAGGGCCGCGAGCAAGATCAACACGAAGCCG
>JAMNXK010000296.1 GCA_023653245.1 Tagaea sp. | reverse complement strand
GGCATCGTCGGGGAGTCGGGCTCGGGCAAGACCACGATGGGCCGCTGCCTGTTGCGCGTCTACGAGCCCAACGCCGGCGAGATCCGCTATCGCCGCGCCGACGGCACGACCGTCGATCTCGTCTCGGCGGACAAGAACGCGTTGCGCTCGGCCCGGCGCGAAATCCGCATGATCTTCCAGGACCCGGTGGGCTCGCTCAATCCGCGCATGACGGTGGCGCAGATCGTCGCCGAGCCTTTGCTGGTCAACGGCATCGCCAAGGGCAAGGATCTGGACGAGCGCGTGGTGGCGTTGCTCGAACAGGTGGGCATCGAGCCCGCCTGGCGCGAGCGCTATCCGCACGCCTTCTCGGGCGGGCAGCGCCAGCGCATCGGCATCGCGCGCGCGATCGCGTTGAAGCCGCGCGTGATCGTCGCCGACGAAGCCACGTCGGCCCTCGACGTTTCCATTCGGGCTCAGGTTCTCGATCTGCTCATCCGCTTGCAGGACGAGCTCGGGCTTTCCTTCGTGTTCATCAGCCACGATATCGGCGTGATCCGCTACATGTGCGACCGCGTGGCGGTGATGTATCGCGGCCGCGTGGTCGAAACGGGCGACACCGACCAAGTCTGCGATTCGCCGCGCCACGGCTACACCCAAGCCTTGCTCTCCGCCATTCCGCGCCCCGATCCGCGCGCGCGGCGGATCCACGAACGCTTTCGCTACACCGGAGACGGCACGTGAAGATCACCGCCATCCGCACGCTGCTGATGCAAGTCGATGCGCCCAACCTCAAAGGCTGGGCGTCGGACGGCTCGTTCGGCGTCTCGAAAATGAAGGCGGGCCTGACCGGCACGCGCAACTGGCTGTTCGTCAAGGTCGAGACCGACGAAGGCATCGTGGGCATCGGGGAGTGCAGCGGCTGGCCGCGCGTGGTGCGCACGGCGGTGGACGATCTCGCCTCGATCCTGATCGGCGAGGATCCCACCCATATCGAACGCCTGTGGCAAAAGATGATGTGCGCGATCATGGGCCACGGCATGACCGGCACGGTCGGCGGCGGGGCGATGACCGGCATCGACATGGCGCTGTGGGACATCAAGGGCAAGGCGCTGAACACGCCGGTATGGAATCTGCTCGGCGGCAAGCTGCGCGACCGCATCCGCATCTACGCCCACGCCAACACGCCCGAGAAGGCGCTTGAACTCAAGGCGCGGGGGCTCACCGCGCTCAAATGCGGCGGCGTGGCCGATCCGGTGCGCAAATTCGCTTCGTTGCGCGAAGCCATCGGGCCCGATCTCGACCTCGCCATCGATCTGCACGGCCCGCCGTGGCTGGCACCCGCCGACGCCGTGCAAGTCGCGCGCGCGCTCGAGCCCTATCGCCCGTTCTTCGTCGAGGATCCGGTGGCGCCGGAGAATCTCGAAGGCTATCGGCGCATAAGGGCCGCGAGCGATGTGCCGCTCGCCGCCGGCGAGCGCATGGCCACGATCTGGGGCTTGCGCGAATTGATCGAGGACGAGTTGGTCGACGTGCTCCAGCCCGACACGGGCCGGGCGGGCGGCATCACCCAGATGAAGAAGATCGCCGCGATGGCCGAGGCGCATCACATCATGATGGCGCCGCATTCCGGTTCGCTCGGGCCCGTCGCCGAATACGCCGCTTTGCACATCCTGGCCGCGATCCCCAACGCGCTGATCCTGGAGCGCATCGAAGACGATTGGGAAGGCCGCGCCAAGACCGTGATCCCGCATCCCTTGCAGAAGGACGGCTATCTCGCGGTGCCCGACAAGCCCGGCCTGGGTGTCGATATCGACGAGGATTTCGTCGCCAAATTCCCGAGCGAGTGCAACGTCTCGCATCCCGGCTCGTCGTCGAGCGGGGCCTATGCCGAGGGCACGTTCGACGAGCGCGTCTACGTCCAGACGCGCATGAAGCGCGGGCGCTATCTGGGGATGGGTTCGTGAAGATCGACCGGATGCGGGTCTTCATGACCCGCGACAAGGACCGGCCGCGGGTGATCGTCGCGATCGACGCTGCGGGCGGCGCGACCGGCTGGGGCGAGTGCTACAACCACGGCCCCGACAAGGCGCTGGCGCCGCTGCTCGAATATCTGTTCGGCTTCATCGAGGGCCAAGACGCCACCCGCGTCGAGTACCTGATCAACATCCTGATGCAGCAATCGCGCTTTCCGCCGGGCGCGCTGGGCCTCGCCGCGATCTCGGCGATCGACCATTGTTTGTGGGATCTTTCGGCCAAGGCGCTCGGCGTGCCGGTCTACAAGCTGCTCGGCGGCAATGTGCGCGACCGGGTCAAGGTCTATGCGGGCGTGTACACCGCCCCCGATCCGGCGGCGGCGCGCGACGAATTCGACCGGCTGAACGCCGCGTGGGGCCTGACGGCGTTCAAGCTGTCGCCCTATCGGCTCGACATGCATCGCCATCGCTGGGGCGAGGTCGTGCGCGAAGCGGCCGAGTATTTCCGCAAGCTGCGCGAGACGGTGCGCGGCGACTACGAGATCGCCTTCGACGCGCACGCCAAGATCTTCGAAGTGGGGCAGGCGGCCCAGCTTGGCAACGCGCTCGCGCCCTACGATCCGCTGTTCTTCGAGGAGCCGCTGCGCCCGGAGAATTTCGACGCCTGGGGCGAACTCAAATCGAAGCTCGCCTGCACGCTGGCGACGGGCGAGTCCTACTACAGCCGCTTCGAGTTCCTGCGCCTGATGCGGGCGCGCGGCTGCGACATCGTGCAGCCGGATATCTGCGTCGTGGGCGGCATCACGGAGATGCGGCGCATCGCGGCGATCGCCGAAGCGCATTTCGTGTCGATCGCGCCCCACAACCCGATGGGACCGCTCGCCTCGGCGATCAATCTGCATTTCTGCGCGGCGCAGACCAATTTCCGGATCTTGGAATATCGCCTGCCGCACGGGCCGGGCTATGTGTTCGGCACCGGCCGCCAAGAAGCGCCGCCCGAAGCCGAGCGCCTGCAGGGCGCGTGGTACGTCAAAGATCCCTATCTGCCCAAAGACGGCCATTTGGAACTTCGCCCCGACCGGCCGGGCTGGGGCGTGGAGATGGACATGGCGGTCCTCGGCAAAGCGGACTACGTCCATTGGCAGCGCAAAGTGCCGGTCAAGCCCGACGGCTCGACCGGTTACGTCTGACGCGCCAACTCGGCGAAGGCCAGCGCTGCGGGCGTCGGCGCCCGCGAATCCGATCGGATCAAGCTGATCTCGCGCGTGATCCTGGGCTGGACCAGCGCGCGCATGGCGACGCGCCGGTCGTCCGCGATCGTGCGCGCGATCGCCGGCAGCACGGCGATCCCGAGCCCGGCCTGGACCAAGGCGAGCACCGTCGCCACTTGCGCGACTTCGAACACCGGGCGCACTTCGCGGTCGAGAGCCGCGAAGCCGCGCTCGACCAGCGCGCGCAGACCGCTCTCGCGGGTGAGGGCGATCAGGGGCAGATCGGCGATCTCCGCCCAGGTCGCGGCACCGCGCCGGGATTTGCGCGCGCGCGGTTCGAACAGCATCAGCGCGTCGCCGAACAGCTTCGTGCGCGCCAGTCCCGCCTCGGACTCCGCGAAAGTGCCGACGCCCAGATCGGCTTCGCCCGAGCGGACTTTCTCGACGATCCGATCGGTGGGCACGTCGATCAGCGAAACCTCGATGCCGGGATACCGGCGCACGAATTTCGCGACGAGATCGGGCAGCAGCACCTGCGCGAGCAACGGCGCGCAGGCGATCGCGACATGCCCGCGCTTGCGTTGCGCGAGGTCGCCCAGGCCGCGCAAAGCCGCTTCGAGATCGCCGAGCAGCTTGCGCGCTTGCGGCAGGAATTCCCGGCCGGCGGCGGAAAGCTCGACCCGCCGCGTCGTGCGGTCGAAGAGCGTGACGCCCGTCTTGCGTTCGAGGTCGCGGATACGCGCGGACAAAGCGGGCTGGCTGATCTTGAGCGACGACGCGGCCCGGCCGAAGCCGCCGAGATCGGCCACGGCCAGGAACGCGCGCAGATGGGCGATCTCGACATTCATCGATGATGATTATCTATCGATCCGAAAAATCCGTCTAGTCTCTGAAAATCGGGAATGGGACACTGCGCGACGATGACCGCCATGCCCGCCCGCGAAATCCCGCTCGCATCCCGCCCGCTCGGCGCGGCATTGCCGCGTTTCGAGGACGATCGGCTGCTGCGGGGCGCGGGGCGTTTCGTCGCCGATCTGGCGCCCGCCGATGCGCTGCATGTCGCCTTCGCGCGCGCGGTCCAAGGCCCGGCGCGGCTCGTCCGGGTGGAGGCTTCGCGCGCCGTCGC
>JAMNXK010000295.1 GCA_023653245.1 Tagaea sp. | reverse complement strand
GGCAAGCCCTGGCTCGCGTTCGGCTCGCCCGGCGGCGACAACCAGGATCAATGGATCGCGCAATTCTTCATCCGCCACGTCGATCACGGCCTGAACATGCAAGCGGCGATGGACGCGCCCATGCTGCAGACCGACCATTGGCCCAACTCGTTCTATCCGCGCGAGGCGCGGCCCGCGAAGGTGCAGCTCGAATCGCGCTTTCCGGCGGCGACGATCGACGCGCTCAAGGGCAAAGGCCACGACGTGGAGATCGGCGGCGAATGGTCGCTGGGCCGCAACGCCGCGGCGAAGCGCGAAGGCAAACTGATGAAGGCCGCCGCCACGCCGCGTCTGCAGCAGGCCTACGCCGTCGGCCGGTGATCCGTTCGGCCTCATGGTTCGACGGGCTCACCATGAGGCCTCACCTTGAGCCCGTCGAAGGGTGAGGCTGCGGGAGATTCGATGGAGGATTTCGGCACGACGCAGATCTTGGCCCTCGCCTCGGCGGTCGCCTGGGCGAGCGGGCTCAATCTCTACGCGGCCGTGCTGGCGCTGGGCGGGATGCATTATTTCGGGATCGTCGCCCTGCCCGGCGATTTGGCGATCGTCGCGCGGCCCGAGGTGATGCTGGTCGCCGGCGGCCTCTATCTCGTGCAGTTCGTCGCCGACAAGATCCCCGGCGCCGACACGCTGTGGGACACGCTGCATACTTTCATACGGATTCCCGCGGGCGCGTTCCTGGCCGCGGCGACGATGGGCGACGCCGATGCCGGCATGAAGCTCGCGGCCGCCTTGGCCGGCGGCGCGCTGACGCTGGGCACGCACGCGACCAAGGCGAGCGGGCGGCTGTTCGTGAATTCCCATGCGCCCGTGATCGGCACCGGCGCGGTGTCGCTGCTCGAGGACGCGGCCGTGATCGGCGGGCTTTATTTCGCCGCCACCCATCCCGGCTGGTTCATCGTGGCGCTGGCAATCGTGGTCGTGCTGATGGGCTTCGCGCTGTGGTTCCTGGCGAAATTCGTCGCCTTCCTCGCGCGCAAGGTCGCGGGCCTGTTCGCCGGGCGCGCGCCGGTCAGTTGACCGACGCGGCGGGATCGTCGAACAGCCAGGCCGCGTCCAAGGCGGTTTCCAGATCGAGATCGCGCCACGCCTGGCTTTGACGCAAGCGCGCGAGGAAATCGCGCCAGAACGCGGCCTTGCCCGGCAGATCGTCGGGCCAAGCCGCTTCGAACAATCTTTTGGCCGCGGGCGAATCGCCCGTGTAGATCATGTTGAGCATGTAGCGCCACAGGAGGGACGGCGGCGGCGTTTGCGTCGTGCCGGGCGCGCGCGCGGCCAGCGCCACGTAGCGCCCGCCTTGCGCCTTCCACGCGTCGAGCGCCGCGCGGGTCTGCGCCTGATAGCGCGCGTCGTACGAATCGTTGGGCCGCGCGCGGCGCAGACTCGCGGGATCGACCGCGTATTTCCCGCCGCTCCAGACGAGCTGCAGATTCGGCGCGGGCGAATTGTGCGCGGCGGCGTTCCAGCCCATGAAGGCGTAGTCGGCGAACTGCACGCGGGGCGCCGAATCTTCGCCTGGCTCTTGCGTCTCCGCATGGACGTCGCCGAGCCCGATCGTCTGGAGAAAAAACCCCGGCGCGAGCACGAAGGCGTGGAGCTTGGCGCCCGCCCCGTCCGCCGCCGCGCGCGCGCCAATCAGCAGGTCGGGACCCTCGCCCCAGTCGTCTTCCCGGAACGCCAAGACATTGAAGCGGTCGGCGGCGGCCAGATGCACGATGGTGCCGCGCCGCTCGGCGACGAAGATCGCCGGATGCTCGGCGTTCGCCGGATAGATCGAGAAGACGTAGCCCTTGATCGCGAAACGCTGCGGCGCGGGATCCTGGGTGCGCCGCTCGCTCAGTCGTTCCCAGGTCGGCCGGTCGAAGGCGCTTGCGGCGTTCGAAGCCAGCAGCGCGGCGACGAGGAACAGTCCACCCCAAATCTTGCGCATCGTCCCACCCTCCAATCGAACCCGGACCCGGTCGTTCGAGAGCGTTCTCTCGCGAGGAATTGAAGCATGCGCCGTGCCAGAGAGCGGATCAATCCCGTTTCGTCTTGTACAGCGGCTCGGAAACGCCTTTGAGTTCCAGGCGTTTGCGGTCCGGCTCGGGCGCTTCGAGCGCGTCGCACAGCACGGACGTGGCGAGACTGCGCCGGGTCAGCGTCTGGTAGTCGCGCGTGCCGCCGCGCTTCCATTCGATCTCCGACGCCGACAATTCGCGCATGATCTTGGCCGGGATGCCGCCCACCAGCGTGCGCGGCGGCACGACGAAGCCCGCTTTCACGAAGGCCATCGCGGCGACGATGGCGCTTTCGCCCACTTGCGCGCCGTCCATCACGGTCGCGTTCATGCCGACCAGCGCGTCCTTGCCGATCCGGCAGCCATGCAAGATGGCACCGTGGCCGATATGGGAATCCTCCTCGAGGACCGTGTCGGTGCCGGGGAAACCGTGCACGACGCAATTGTCCTGGAGATTGCTCCCGCGCGCCATCACCAGCCGGCCGAAATCCCCGCGCATCGCGGCCCCCGGGCCGATATAGCAGCCGGGCCCGACGATCACGTCGCCGATCAACACGGCCGTGGGATGCACATAGGTGGAAGGATCGACGACGGGCACCAGCCCGTCGATCGCGTAGACTTTCGGCCGCGCGCTCATGCCGCCACCGGGGCGCGGCTCTGCGCCACATGGAAGCGCGGGGCGACGAAGCCCGCATCGGTGAGCGAAGCGTTGGCGGCCGGGTTGCAGCCGGTGGCGTGATAGTCGCTGAACGCCGCCGACTGGTTCACGAACACGCTGCCGGTCAGGTTGCACGACAGCGCCACGCCGACGTCGGCCGCGCGATCCTCGGCCGCGGCGAGATACGCCGCATCGGTCGAGTGCACGCCCGCCGTGATCGCCCCCTTGGCCGCGATCGTGTCGAACGCCTTGGCGAGCGACTCGTCGCGATCCTTCGCCACGATCAGATAGGCGATCGGCCCGAACATCTCCTTGCCGTAAACCTCCGCGCGGCCCGAATCCACGCGCACGATCAGCGGCGTGCGCAAGATCGCTTCGGGGAATTGCGGATGGGTCAGGGCCACGCCCTCGCGCACGATGGCGCCTTGGCCGCGCGCCTGGTCCATGCGCGCGAGCGTGGCGGGGTTCTGGATCGCCCCCAGCACTTCGGCCGCGCGCGCCGGATCGCCCAGCAGCTTGTCGAGCGCGGTCGCGAGGCCCGCGCCGAATTGCTCGGGTGTGAGCGTGCCGTCGGGCGTCTTCACGCCGGCTTCGGACACGAAGAGATTCTGCGGCGTGGTGCACATCTGGCCCGAGTAGAGGGCCAGCGAGAACGCGAGATTCTGGAACAGGCCTTTGGGATCGGCGGTGGACTCGATCACCATCGCGTTGGTGCCGGCCTTCTCGGCGAAAATCGTGGCGTGGCCCGCGTTCTTCGACAGCCAGTCGCCGAACCACGGCCCGCCCGTGTAGTCGATCAGCGCCACTTCCGGCCGCTTGGCGAGATCCGCGGCGATCGGCGACTGCGCCGAATCGACCGCGAGCTGCACGCCGTCGGGATCGAGGCCGCATTCGGTCAGCACCGCGCGCGCCACGCGCACGGTGAGTGCGAGCGGCAGGATCGCGTTCGGATGCGGCTTGACGATCGTCGCATTGCCGGTGGCGAGGTTGGCGAAGATCGCGGGATAGGTGTTCCAGGTCGGGAAGGTCGCGCAGCCGATGGCAAGCCCGATGCCCTTGGGCACGATCTGGTAGCGCTTCTCCAGCAGCAGCGGCGGGTTCTTGCCTTGCGGCTTTTCCCAGCGCGCCACGCCGGGCACGCGCGCCATTTCGCGCCAGGCGGTGGCGACGGCTTCGAGCCCGCGATCCTGGGCGTGCGGCCCGCCGGCCTGGAACGCCATCACGAAGCCCTGCCCGGTCGTGTGCATGACCGCGTGCGCGATGTCGAAGGACATCTTGTTGAGCCGCGCCAGGATCTCCAGACACGCGCCCACGCGCGCGGCCGGTCCCGCCTTGCGCAGACTCGACTTGGCGCGGCCCGCGTTGGCGATCAGCGCCGCCACGGACATTTTCGGATAGGCGATCGCAAGATCGAAGCCATAGGGCGAGCGCTCGGCACCCAGCTTGCCCTCGCCCGTCTGGTCGAGCGCGAAATCCTTGCCGAGGCTCGCGTCGAACGCGGCCTTGGCGTCGGCGTTCGCGGTCTCGCCGTAGATTTTGCCCGACGGCGCTTCGGGATAAGCGGACCAATAGCCGCGCGACTCCAAGGCGGCGAGCGC
>JAMNXK010000294.1 GCA_023653245.1 Tagaea sp. | reverse complement strand
TGCGCTCGTCGTAGAACGCGTCGCGGTCGAGCCCGAGCCAGTCGCGCAAGCGATCGCCCGACGGATCGTCCCACGGCACGCCGCTTTCGTGCACGCGCCGTCCGGGCGCCTGGCCGATCAGCATCAGCCGCGCCGAGGGCTTGCCGCGGAAGACCGGCCGCACGCCATCGCGCAGATGCGGCGCGCACAACGTGCAAGCGCGGGCCGCGGCGGCTTCGGACGCGAAGCTCATGACCCGAGCAGCTCGGCGACGAATTCCGGCACCAGCGCGGTCGCAACGCCGTAGCGTTTCTCGTCGAAATTCGAAGCGCCTTCCGAGGGCTCGAGATTGAGCTCGACCGTGCGCGCGCCGGCCAGGCGCGCGAACTCGACCAGCCCCGCCGCCGGATAGACCGATCCCGACGTGCCGATCGACACGAAGATCGCGCAAGCTTGGACCTCGGCGATCGCTTCGTCCATGAACAGCGGAAGTTCGTTGAACCACACGACATGCGGGCGCAGCGTGCCGTCGTTTTCGCAAGCGGGGCAGACGCTCGTGAGCGTGAGTTGGTCTTGGACCTCGCGGACGTCGCCGCAGGCGAAGCAGCGCGACTTCAGCAGCTCGCCATGGATATGCAGCAAGTTCCTCGAGCCCGCGCGCTCGTGCAGATCGTCGATGTTCTGGGTGACGATCGTGACCTTGCCGGTCCACTCGGCTTCGAGCCGCGCCAAGGCCGCATGCGCCGCGTTGGGCGCGATCTTGGGATCGCGAAGCCCGCGCCGTCGCATGTTGTAGAAATCCTGGACGCGCTGCGGGTCGCGCGCGAAGGCGGACGGCGTCGCCACGTCCTCGATGCGCACTTGCGACCACACCCCGCCGGCGTCGCGGAACGTGTCGATGCCCGACTCCTTGGAAATCCCGGCCCCGGTGAGGATCACGATCGAACCCGCCATGGCGGTACCCTAGCAGGCCGCTCAGGGCCTGAGGAAGAACTCGGCTTCCTTCGTGTAGACCGAGCCGCCCGCGCGGCGCAGGCTGGAGAACAGCGCGAAGCTCTCGACGCGCACCGGCCCCGCCTTGAACAGCGCGTTGTGGGCCAGGAAGTCCTGCACCTTGGCGAGCGGGGCGTCCTTCAACCGCGCCAAGGTCACGTGCGGCATGAATTTGCGCGGGCTCGGCCCGAAGCCTTCGCGCCGGCAGGCTTCGTCGATCCGGCGATGGAGGGTTTCGAGCTCGGGCGATTTGCGCAAACCCGCCCACAGCGCGCGCACCTCGTCCCCGGTCGAGAAATGCCCGACCCCGGCGAACTCGATGTCGAAGGGTGCGGCGCGCACGCCCATCAACGCGTAGGCGAGATCCTCGGCGCGATCCTCGGGCGTTTCGCCCACGAAGCGCAGCGTGAGATGGTAGTCGTCGCTCGCGACCCAATCCGCACCCGGCACGCCGCCGGTCAGCGAATCCAAGCGCGCCGCGATATCCTCGGGGAACGCCAAGGCGACGAACAGCCGGAGCATCGGCTCACGGGCAAGGATTCGGGTTGGCGGCGTGCACGGCGTCGAGCTTGGCCATCAAATCGGCCGGCAGAACCAGATCGATCGCGGCGATGTTGCCGGCAAGCTGTGTCGTGTTCGTCGCGCCGATGATGACCGACGTCACGAAGGGCCGCGCGGCGGCGAAGGCCAGCGCCATCTGCGCCGGATCGAGCCCCGCTTCGCGCGCGATTCGCGCATATTCCTTGGCCGCGGGCTCGGCGCGCGGCGTCGAGTAGCGCTTGAAGCGCTCGAAGAGCGTCAGGCGCGCGCCCGGCGGCTTGGCGCCGTCGAAATACTTGCCCGCGAGCACGCCCATGCCGAGCGACGAATAGGTCAGCAGCCCGACCTTCTCGCGGATCGCCACCTCCGCGAGGCCCACTTCGAAGCTGCGGTTCAGCAGCGAATAGGCGTTCTGGATCGACACCAGGCGCGGGCCCTTGCCCTTGTCCGCCGCGCGCAGATGCGCCATCACGCCCCAGGGCGTTTCGTTCGACACGCCCATGTGGCGGATCTTGCCCTCTTTCACCAGGGCTTGCATGACGCCGAGCGTCTCCTCGATCGGCGTGCCGGGATCGGCATCGGCCTTGTGGACGTAGTCGAGCTGGCCCATCCGGTTGACCTGCCGGTCGGGCGTGTGGGTCTGGTAGAGATCGACATAGTCGGTGCGCAAACGGCGCAGCGAGCCGTCGATCGCTTCGCGGATGTTCTTCTCGTCGAGCGCCGAGCCCCCGCGCACATAAGGCAGACCGTGCGTGCGGCTGGCGACCTTGGTCGCGATCGTCAGCTTGTCGCGCTGGGCCTTGTTCTTGGCGAGCCAGGTGCCGAGGATTTCCTCGGTGCGGCCGAAGGTCTCCTGCCTGGGCGGGACGGGATAGATCTCGGCCGCGTCGATGAAGTCGATACCCTTGTCGAGCGCCAGATCGAGCTGCGCGTGGCCCTCGGCTTCGGTGTTCTGCTCGCCCCAGGTCATGGTGCCCAGGCAGATGCGCGAGACCTTGCGGCCGGTGTTTCCGAGTTCGGCGAATTTCATGATGCGATCCGATGGCCGTAGTCGAGGGGATGGACGGAGACGAGTTCGGCGGCGGCGTAGCACACCAAAGCCGCGAGCGCGAGTTCGCGGCCGATCGAACGGGCGAGCGCGTCGCCCGCCCCCGCCTGCCCGCGTTCGAGGGCGGGGGTGGCCGCCAGCTTGTGCCGGATCGCCAGGCCCAGCGCGCCGGCGACCAGGATCAGCTTGGCGATCAACGCCCAGCCGTGCCACGACGCGATCAGCAGATCGAACCGGCCGACCAGATAGAAGATCAGCGCCGCGCCGGTCGCGAGCATGACCGCCACCGCGCCCATCGCCGCGCGGCTCCACGCGCGGATGAGCGTCACGTCCGCGCGGCGCGCCGCGGCGATCAGCGCCGGCAGGCTGCCGATCCAGAAAGACACCGCGAGCAGATGCAGCGTGACCAGTGCGGCCAATTCCTGACGCGGGCGGTAGAGCGTGGAATGGCCCATGCCCGCGTAACTCGCCGCGATCAGCAACGCGCCCATCGGGCCCAGAACGGCACCCCAGCGCGCGCCGGCGAGCAGCAGGCCGAAGCCCGCGGCACGCAAGGCGAAGGCGTCGCCCACGCGGCCGCGCGCCATCGCGGCCCAGATCGTTTCGTCGAAAATGTCCTCGCCGCCCGACAGCTGTGCGGCGCGCACGAACAGCGCCAGCACGCTCAAGACCAGACCGAAGATCGCCAGGCGCGCGAGCAAGGCGCGCATCTCGGCGCGCGCGGCGGCGTCGAGCGCCGCGCCGTACCCGGCCAGGAACAGCGCGAGGCCGGCGGCGCACAGCCCGGCGAAATTGTAGCCCGCGCGCACCACGACGGCGAGCGCGTCCCACGGATCGGGATCGGGCTGGAGGAGTTCGAGGATCATGGACCGACCGTGAAGGAAATCGACCCGCCGATGGGATGGCCGTCGCCGGACAGCGCGCGCCACTCCAAACGATGCGCGCCGTGCGCCAAACCCGGATATCGCGCGCGCCACTCGGCCTTGGGCGTGGCGTCGCGCGCGCGCGTCAACGTCACTTCGGCGCCCGCGGGCCCGAACAGGCGCAGCGAGGTGAGCACGGCGCCTTCGTCGAAGCGCAGCACGAACTCGCCCGCGGCCGACGCGATCGTCTCGCCCGCGCGCGGACGCGAGTCGAGCAGCCGCGAATGCGCGACCGCTTCACGCGCGCAAAGCGGCGCCGCGATGGCGGCGAGCAGCGTGCGCCGCGCGAGCATTCAGCCGAACAGCGCCAGCACGCCGGTATAACCGTAGAGCCGCGCGTTGGAGATTTCGCCGCTGCAGAACATGCCGGCGACGGGGATGTCGCCCAGCGCCTCGCGCAAAATCTCGCGCTCGGCCGAGAGCGGCCCGAACATATGCGGCCCGCGCGCCAGGCAGGAGAAATAGAGCCCGGCCTTGGGCCGTTCGACGCGCGCCTTGGCGCCGGCGAGCATCCGCTCGAGATCGCGCTTGGCCGCGGCCGAATCGCGGCGCACGAAGAACAGCCGGTCGCCCGGCTCGACCGAATGGCCGACCGCGATCAATCCGCGCTCGGGATCGATGCCGGTCAGATGGCGCACGAGATAGTCGTTGCCATCGCGCCCCGGCGCGGGAAACGCCACCAGCGTGGTCGCCGCCGCGGCGCGAAGCTCGTGGGCGTGTTCCACGCCGGCGGCTTCCTTGAAAACCTCCAGCGCCGGCCGCCCGTCGATCGCGGCGATCACGTTGTCTTCGGCCGCCGTCGCGCGCCGCGTCGCCCCGAG
>JAMNXK010000293.1 GCA_023653245.1 Tagaea sp. | reverse complement strand
GGCGTGACGCTGTTCACCGACACCGTGTTGCGCGCCATTCCGTTCCCCACCGCGCGGCGGCGGATATTCGTGCCGCTCGAAGCACCCAAGGGCACGGCCGAGGCCTTGCGCGCCAAAGGCGAGGTCGCGATCCGCGGCTTCTCGCCATCCGCCGAGCCCAAGCGGCTCGGCTGCACGCATGTCTGGCGCGCCGGCCGCGTCGAACCGATCGAAGGGTAAAGCAGATGACCAACGTCACCGTCGTGGGCTCGCAATGGGGCGACGAAGGCAAGGGCAAGATCGTCGACTGGCTGTCCGAGCGCGCGGAGATCGTCGTGCGCTTCCAGGGCGGCCACAACGCGGGCCATACGCTGGTCATCGACGGCGTGACCTACAAGCTGTCGCTGCTGCCTTCGGGCGTGGTGCGCAAGGGCAAGATCGGCGTGATCGGCAACGGCGTCGTGGTCGATCCGTGGCATCTGCTCAAGGAGATCGCATCGATCCGCGAGAAGGGCGTGGATATCGGCCCCGCCAATCTGCGCGTGGCGGAAAACGCCGCGTTGATCCTGCCGCTGCACGGCGAGATCGACCGCCTGCGCGAGGAAGCGCGCGGCTCCGCCAAGATCGGCACCACGGGCCGCGGCATCGGCCCGGCCTACGAGGACAAGGTCGCGCGCCGGGCCGTGCGCTTTTGCGATCTGTTCGATTTGCCCACGCTCGACGCGCGGCTTGAGGAACTCTGCCGCCATCACGACGCGCTGCGCAAAGGCTTGGGCCATTCGCCCATCGATCGCGCCACGTTGCGCGCGCAGCTGCTGGAACTGGCACCGCAATTGGCGCCCTATGCCGATCCGGTGTGGCCGCTGCTCGACCAAGCCTGCCGCGCGGGACGGCGCGTGCTGTTCGAAGGCGCGCAAGGCGCCTTGCTCGACGTCGATCACGGCACCTATCCGTTCGTCACCTCGTCGAACACGGTGGCCGCGCAAGCCGCGACCGGTTCGGGCCTCGGGCCGCATGCCGCCGGCTTCGTGCTCGGCATCACCAAGGCCTACACCACGCGCGTCGGCTCGGGCCCGTTTCCGACCGAGCTCACCGACGCGGTCGGCCGCAGGCTCGGCGAACGCGGCCACGAATTCGGCACCGTCACCGGCCGCGCGCGGCGCTGCGGCTGGTTCGACGCCGTGCTCGTGCGCCAGAGCGTGCGCGTGGGCGGCATTCGCGGCATCGCGCTGACCAAGCTCGACGTGCTCGACGGGCTGGACGTGATCAAAGTCTGCGTCGGCTACGACATCGGCGGCACGCGCTACGATCGTTTGCCGTCGGCGCAGCATCTGCAGGCGCAAGCCGCCCCGATCTACGAAACCCTGCCCGGCTGGTCGGAGTCGACCATGGGTGCGCGCTCCTGGGCCGAGCTGCCGGCGGCGGCGATCAAGTACATCGTGCGCATCGAGGAGCTGATCGGCGCGCGCGTGGCGCTGCTCTCCACCAGTCCCGAGCGCAACGACACGATCCTGGTCGAGGATCCGTTTGCGGGTTGATTTCGTTGACGAATTCCGCCGTTAACCAAGTTTAGACACAGTTTCGTTAAATTCGGGAGATCGATCCGACACGCAAGCGGAGGGTAGCGCGTGGCCGAACCGGCCAATCGAATGGACGACGACGCGGCGGAAGGTGGTGCGAACCAGTCTTCGGGGCCGTCGATCGATCTTGCCGGGCGTTTCAAGATTTTCCACAACACGCCCGTGCCGGAGATGTCGAGCCCGCATGTCCGCGCCTATATGGCCGGCGACGAGCGCGACCCGATCGGCCAGCGCGTGGCGCTGGTCTGCGGCCAGGAGCTGCCCGCGCGGCTCGAGATGGCCAAGAACATGAAGGGCGTCGAACGGCCCGGGGTCTTGCGGCTCTACGACGTGGGCTTGATCGACTGGCCGGGGTCGTCGGCGAAGCGCTTGGCGTTCATCTACGATCTGCCCGAGGGCGGGCCGCTGTGGCAAGGCAACGCGCCGCGCGATTCCTGGAACGCGCCCAAGCTGGTCAGCCATTTCCTGCTGCCGATCATCAACGCGCTGGGCGAATACTTCCTGCGCAACGTCACCCATCGCGGCATCCGCCCGACCAATCTCTATTGGCTCGACGAGAAGCGCACGCGCATCGTGCTCGGGCCGTCCTTCCACGTGCCCGCGGGCTTCGACCAGCCCGCCGTGTTCGAGCCCATCGAGCGCGCGATGGCCGATCCCGAAGCGCGCGGCCCCGGCACCCGCGAGGACGACATGTTCGCGCTGGGCATGACGCTGTGCGCCTTCGCGCAAGGCGGCATGCCCGGCCAGGGGCTCGATCCAGACGAACAGCTCGCAAGGCGCATCGATCGCGGCTCGTTCGACGGCCTGGCCGATCTCACCCGCATCGGTCCGCAGGTGATGGAGGCGTTGCGCGGGTTGTGCAACGACTGGGAGCCCGACCGCTGGAAGCTCGAACACGTCAAAGGCTTCCTCGAAGGCAAGCGCCAGCAGATCACGCCCACCGCGCCGCCGATCTTGCGCGCCGCCAAGGGCTATCGCTTCGCGGGCCGCGAATACAAGAATCCGCGCGACCTCGCCCACGGGCTGGGGCGGCGCTGGGAACAGGCGGCGACGATCCTGCGCAACGGCGAAATCGCCATGTGGATCCGCAACACGCTCGGCGACCAGAAGCTCCACGACCGGCTGATGTCCGCCGTGCGCGAGCCCAGCGGCGATCCCAACCCGACCTATACCGACGCGCTGACGGTGGCGCGCGCCTCGATCGTGCTCGATCCGCTCGCGCCCATCCGTTTCCGCGGCCATTCGGTGATCGTCGACGGGCTGGGCACGGCACTCGCGGTGGCGATGCGCAAGCCCGGCGGCGGGCCGATCTTCGCCGATCTGATCCGCAGCCGCGTGATCGGGTTGTGGACGATGCTGCACAAAAGCGCCGGCGGCAAAGGCTTGCCGGCCCCCGGCTTCGTCGAGCGCATCGGCAAGTGGATCGAGGACACCGCGCCGGGCAACGGCATCGAGCGGGTGCTCTACGAGCTCAATCCCAACCAGCCGTGCTTCTCCGAACTCGCGGCGGGTCTTTGGATCTCCGAGCCGGAACACGTGCTCGAAGCGCTCGAGACGGCGGCCAGCTCGGGCCACAAGCCCATCGATCGGCATATCGCGGCGTTCATCGCCGTGCACGCCGGCGCCGATCCCGCGCAGATCAAGGCGCTGATGAACCCCGATCATGTCGATCTGGCGGGCGGCATGTCGATCTTGCGCCTGCTCTCGGATCTGCAGGAGCGCTTCGGGCCGCCGCTCGTGCCGCGCTTGACGGCGTGGTGCGCCACGCTCGTGCGTTCGCATGTCGATGGCATCAACCATCTGCCCTTGCGCCAGTCGCAGATCGAGCGTCTCAACCGCGTGTCGGAGGAGGGGAACCTCAAGGCGCTGCTCGAACTCGTCGACAACGAAAAAATGCGCGAGGTCGACCATTGGGGCTTCGACGCCGCCAAGGAAGCCTACGTGGCCGCCGGGGTGGAGATGGTGGAGATCCGCAACGGCGCCAAAGCGCGCGCGGCAGCCGCCATGCTGGCGGGCAAGGAAACCGCCGCCCTCGCGTCGGCGTCGCTGTCGGGCGTGCTGGGGCTGGGCTCCATCCTCTGGAAAATCGTCTTCTGACCATGGCCAAGAAACCCAAATCCAAAGAGAAGAAGGGCCCCGGCGCCATGACGCTGGCGCTCGCCGGTTCGGGCGTGCTGGCGGTGATCGCCTGGCTCGCCTATTCGGTGCCGTGGCTGTGCTTGTTCGTGGTCGCGGGGTTCCTGCCGACCCTCGCGGCGGCGGTGGTCGATCCCACGCGCAAGAACCACGACGCCATCGCCGTGGGCACGATGAGCATGGGCGCGATGCTGCCCTTCCTGCTCGACGGCTTCGCGAATATGGGCCGCACCGGCGGGCGGGAGATCCTGAGCAACGCCTTCGCCTGGCTCACCGTCTACGGTGCCGCGATGTTCGCGTGGGGCCTGTGCTGGCTGTTCCCGATCGTGACCAACGCGATCTACGAGAACCGCGCGCAGAACCGCCTGCGCCAGCTCCAGCGCCGGCAGGCTTCGCTCGAAGCCGAATGGGGCGAGCGGGTCAAGGCGCTGACCGAACTGCCCGGCCAGCCGGGGGGATGACGTCGTCATCAACTCTGTTGTTGGAGGTTGGCGTCGCGGACGCGTGCGTTGGCGATGACGACGAGTTTTCGCATGACGGCGCCGATGGCGACGATAGGTTTTTTGCCGCGGGTGACGAGGCTTTTGTGGAAGTCGCGCAAGGGGCCCGGGTT
>JAMNXK010000292.1 GCA_023653245.1 Tagaea sp. | reverse complement strand
TCGACCGGCTTCGTGCGCCAGCGCTTCAAGGTGCTGCCGGGCGGCCAGCCGCAGGCGTCGTCGGCCGTCGCGTTGGCGGGCGATGTCGATCTGCTCGAACCGGAAGCCGACGTGGAAGCCGAGCTGGGCTTGGCCGAAGCCGCCGCGACGGCACCCGAGGCCGAGACCGACAAGCAGCCGATCGGCTTCGCCATCGAAGCGGTCGCCACGGCGATCGGGGCGGCGATGGAAGCCCAATCCCCCGCCAAGGGCGTGGGCAAGGCCGAGAAGATCCGCGAAGCGCGCATGAAGGGCTATACGGGCGACGCGTGCGAGACCTGCGGCTCGATGGCGATGGTGCGCAACGGCACGTGCACCAAATGCGTCGATTGCGGCTCGACCAGCGGGTGCAGCTGAGCGCGCCGGCGCCATAGCCGAAACGACCAAGGGCCGGGCTCACCCCCGGCCCTTTTTCCTAAGTGACCGATGGAGGCGTGGACCATGAATGACGCGCAAACGATCTTCCGAGACGTCATCAATCGTCAGCATATTCACGCCAAACTTAGGCGCAACGATGCCGACTTCACGGCGATCTGTGCGGCCATGGACAAAATTAGGGATGCCGATACTGCATTTGGCGAATTTCTCTCGCGGGTCAGACCGAACAAGGATGCCCAGCAACTCGAAATCCTTGGCGTCTATCAAGCTGTGCAGTTGACTGTAGTATCACTCAGGGCACTGGAGAATCGCCTTAAGGTAGTGCCTCTCAGAAAGCCAGAGATCGGTGCGCTAGCGACTGAACGATCTCGGATTGCTGGACACCCGGTTGGTTGGAACGAAGACGGGGTGCAGTACAGCAGCTTCATCCATCCATTCAAGATGTCGCCCACGGCCGTCGAGGTCCGCCACATCGGCTCGAAAAAAGGGTCGAGCTGGACGGAAACTTACTCGCCGGTCGAAACCATCGCTCGAACAAAAGACCTGCGCGACAGAGCTTTGATTGAGATGGCTAAAGGCATTGTCGCGATTGATCGCGAAGAACGGCTGGCGAAAGTTTCCGATTCGCTGGCTTCCTGCTTCCATTCCAGCACGGATTGGATGCTCCAGCACGTCGCGGTCGCGCCGTACTCGGAGTCGGAGAGAGAAGGCATCTTGGACGCCAGCGTGAATACTCTTTGCAAGCAGCTTGGAGCGTTCGTCGAGCGTACGAAACGACTCGATCTCGGGGACGTGTATCCGGAAACGATTCGCGACGCCAAGACGACCATTGCGATCTTGGAGCGCGTGCTTGTCTTGGCGCGCCAGGCCGGGGCGGAACCAAGCATCGACATCATCGCGTTCAGCGAGTCTGCGGTCGCACGAATCAAGGATCTCGTGAGGCTCGCCCAAGAGATCGACGAGTCGCTGGCCGAAGACGTTCGCGCGATAGCTTAGGCCCCTACGCCGCGCGCTTGTGCGGCGGCGGGGAAAGCCTGAGACCGCGCAAGCGCTTCTCGGCGTGCCAGAGATCGTGATCGGCTTGTTGGCGCAGCCAAACCTCGGCGCCGCCGCCGAAGGCCTTGGCGAGGCGCACGGCCATGTCGGCGGAGATCGGCGCATGGCCGTTGGTCACCTGCGACAGGTGCTTGCGGCTGACGCCCAGAAGCTTGGCCGCCGCCGTGACCGAGAGGCCCAGCGGAGCGAGGCAGAATTCCCCGATCGACAAACCCGGATGGGGCGGGGCGGATTTCTTCATGGACCGCGACCTATCCGGGAACGCTTGGAAGGACAAGCCACCCCGCCCCTCCCGTCATGCCGGTCCGCTTTTCCGGGGCGCAGCTCTTGTCCGGCGATTGTCCGTACGCTAGAGTCACGACGTTCGAAGGAGAGCCATCATGCGAACCCAGACGGCGCGCAAACTCAACGCTCCGGCCAAGTCCGAACGTATCGAGCTTCGAACCACCGCCCGGACGAAGGCCTTGCTGTCCGAGGCGGCGGCGGCCTCGGAAAAGAACGTCACCGAGTTCCTGTTGGACGCCGGCGTCGCGGCCGCGCAAGAAGCGCTGATGGATCGCAAGGTGTTCAAGCTGAACGAAGCGGATTGGCGCGCGTTCCAGGCCGCTCTGGATCGGCCCGCGACAAAGCGGCCCCGTTTGGCGAGGCTCCTCGCCGGAAAGAGTGCCATCGAGTGACGCCGCGCGGCGGGCCCGTCGAGCCGCTTCACTCCAACCATGAGATCTCGGCTTTCGACTGCGGCAGCGAACCGCTCAATCGGTTCTTGAAGCGGCACGCCATGGCCAATCAAGCTTCGGGCGGCGCGCGAACCTACGTGACTTGCGCCGACGCACGACAGGTCGTCGGCTACTACGGCCTTTGCGCGGGCGCCGTCGAGCATGCGCAAGCGCCAAGCCGCACGGCCAAAGGTCTCGCCAAGCATCCGATCCCCGTCCTTCTGCTGGCGCGCTTGGCCGTCGATCGGGCGCATCAAGGCAAGGGGCTCGGCAAGGCATTGCTGAAGGACGCGCTCGTCCGAACCGCCCAAGCCGCGGATATCGCCGGCATCCGCGCGCTGCTCGTCCACGCGAAGGATGAGGCGGCCCGCGCTTCGTACGCGCAATTCGACTTCGAGCCGAGTCCGACGGATCCGCTCCACATGTTTCTGATCTTGAAGGACATTCGCGCCGGGCTGTCGCGTCCGTAACTTTACCGCACCAGCCCGAAGCGCCGGAGCGTGGCGAGCAGGGTTTCGCCGGCGACGGGGACCATCTGGGCTTGGGGCGCTTCGAACAGTGCCGGATCGAGCGGTCCCACGCGCACGTCTTCGAAGCGCCAATCGAGCCGCCCGCCATTGCCGCCCACGCTGCCGGTCCCTTCGAGCTGCCAGAGCACGCCGCGGCGATCGACCAACGCGAGCGCGTCGAACGCCACGTCCGGCCCGTCGCGCGTCACGCGCAATTGCGTGGCGGGCACGCCATCGACCGTGGCGGTGCGGACGGCGGTCTCGCGAAAACCGCCGCCACGCAGCAACGCGGGCGCCAGGCCGAGCCCCGTCAAATCGGTCTCGAACGCCAAGCGCAAGGCGGGCACGTGCAGCCAGGCCTTGTCGAGGTCCAAGCGCGCGATCGTGATCCGCTCGATGCCGTCGCTCGCGTGATGGCGGAGGGCGTTGCGCGTCCGATGCAGCCGCGCGGGCTGGCGCGCGCCGCGATCGAACCAGCCCGTGGCCTCGTAATCGGGATGCGGGCCGAACAGCGAGGGGCGCGCCTGCGCGTTCGCGGGCGCGGCCGACAATGCCAGCCCCGCCAGCAGCGCGCGGCGAGGGATCAAGTCAGGAACCCCGCTCGTCCTCGAGCCCGGCGGCGCGCCGATAAAGCCGCGCGGCTTCGGCCGGATCGCGCGCCACGCCGCGCCCTTGCTCGTACATGAAGGCGAGGTTGTTCATCGCCTCCCGGCTGCCCAAGCGCACCGCGCGGCGGAACAGATCGACCGCGCGGCCGTCGTCCCGAGTCACGTGGCGGCCTTCGCGATACCAGCGCCCGAGATTGTTCATGGCGGTCGCGTTGTTCAGCCCCACCGCGCGCTCGAACAGCACGAACGCGGCTTGATCGTTGCGCGCCACGCCACGGCCCGAGGCGAACATGTTGGCCAAATTGTTCATCGCGGACGCGTTGTTCTGCGCCGAGGATTTCCGATACCAGTCGATCGCGGCCGCCAAATCGACCGGCGCGCCCTCGCCGCGCTCGCTCATCAGCCCCATGCCGAACTGGGCCCGCGGCTCGCCGAGTTCGGCCGCGCGGCCGAACCACTCGCGGGCGCGGTTCATGTCCTTTTCCACGCCGCGGCCCACGTAGTGCGAACTGCCGAGCCAATAGGCGGCCGAGGGCAGGCGCGCGCTCCACGCGCGCTCGAACAATCGGATCGCGGCGGGCTCGTCTTTCGGCACGCCCGAAATTCCTTCGGCCGTCAGCAAGCCCATTTCGACATAGGCGACGGGCTCGCCCTTGCCCATCGCCTCCATCAGCAGGCGCACGCTTTCCGACGCGTTGCGCGGCACGCCGTCGCCGCGCCGGTGCATATAGGCCAGGCGCACCAGCGCCTCGCCTTCCGGCGTCGAGCGCAAGGCGGGTTCCGCCGGTGCGGCCGTCACGGGCCGGTTGGCCTGGTCGGGCGCGCACGCCGCCAGCGCCGCCGCCAAAACTCCCGCCAAAATCAGCCGAATGCCCCGCATGGGAAAATCATGGCGCGGCACGGCAGGTTCGGCAAGCCCCTGGCGGGCCCGTCGCCGTGCGGGCTAAGGTCCCGGTCCGGCTTTCCTCCAACCCACGGAATTCCCATGCCCGGCACGATCGACG
>JAMNXK010000291.1 GCA_023653245.1 Tagaea sp. | reverse complement strand
CCCGAGGGCGCGCGCGTCGGTTTCGCCTCGCCCTTCCAGCGCGCCGCGATCGCCTGGACCTGTTTCGTCCGCCCGCGCGATCCGGCGATCGACGCGGTGCGCGCCACACGCGAAGGCCGGATCCTCGACTGGTTCGCCGACGGTCAAGTCTGGGCGATCGCCGCACCGGGCGGCGACGGCACCACGATCGTGCGCCTGACCGACCGGCGCTACGGCGTGCCGGGCCCGACGATCCAGGGCTGGTGGGGGATCGAAGCGCGCGTGGGCGCCGATGGGCGGGTGATCGGCGCGCCGGTCAAGATCGACCTGCCGCGCGACGCGAGCCGCGCGGGCGAGTTGTTCGTCGCCGCGCGCGGCCTTCCGACCGAAATCTTCCCGCACGCGCCGGACGCCGCCGGGGCGGCGCGCGCGTGCGCGGCGAACCGGATACCGGCCTGACGGTCCGTATTTACGCGCGGCGGGAAAGCGTATATACAGCGATAGCCCAACGAAGGACCATCGCCATGCCGATCAGCATCCGCGATCCCCGCGCCGGCAATCTCGCCCGCAGCTTGGCGAAGCGGCGCAAGACGACCATGACCCAAGCGATCGTCGCGGCGCTTGAGGCGGAAATGGCGCGGGAACGCGCCGGTACGCCCTTGTCCGTCCGGCTGTCCGCGATCGCCGACGATCTCGCGGACAAAGCGCGCCCCGGCGGACGGCGCATGACC
Source organism: Tagaea sp. (assembly GCA_023653245.1). The sequence continues at coordinate 3,601 of JAMNXK010000291.1, read as the reverse complement.
CGCGCGGAGATCGACCGGCTCTGGGGCGGTTGAGGCGCCATGTTCATCGACAGCTCGGCCCTTGTCGCCTTGCTTACCAAAGAGCGGGATCACCAGCGGATCGCCATCGCCATCGAACGGGCCAAAGTTCGGCGTACGACGCCGCTGGTGCGGCTCGAAGCGGCGATGGTGCTTTCCACGCGCCTCAACGTCGAACCGCAAGCGGCCGACGCCGCGATCACCGCGGTCTTCGAAGAAGCCGACATCGAGGTCGTCCCGATCGACGATGGCATGGCGCGCGCGGCGGTCGCCGCCTTCGCGCGCTACGGCAAAGGTCGAGGCCATCGAGCCCGGCTGAATCTCGCCGACTGCACGATCTACGCCGCCGCCAAAGCCGCCGGCATGCCTTTGCTTTTCATCGGCGACGATTTCCCGCATACCGACATAACCAGCGCGCTCGGGAACGCGCGGCCGATGTCCCGTTGAAGTCGCCTAACAGGTCGAGTGCACGAACCAGCCGGCGAGCGCGCCGTCGCGCCGGCGGATTTCCTGGGAATCCCAGCACTCGGCCCAAGGTTCGCCGAAGCGCGCCAGCCAGAAGACCGGCCGGCGATGGCGCACGCTCGCCGGATCGGGTTCGAGGGCGAGATCGGCGCCCGACCCGCGCGCGTCGGTCCGGCATGTCCAGATCAAGCCCGAGGGATCGCGCAGCGTCACGCGCCACGTCGCGCGGTCGAGACCGGCGACGCCCACGGGCTTCTCGGGATGGGCCTCGGCGCAGGCCGCCAGCGCGGGCAGCACGTCGTCGATCGCGGCGAGCCACTCGAAGCGCGCGACTTGCGCGGCGGCCGGCACGGCGAAAAGCGCCGCGAGGATCAGAACGCGAAACATACCGCGCGCTCGACGCGCAAGACCGAGTCCTGGTCGAAGCGGCGCTTGTACTCGGCGATCAAGCGCCCGACCCGGTCGTCGGCCGCGCGCGCGTCGGGCACGATCAACGTCACGACCTTGCTGCGCTCGACGATGGTGCGGCCCTGGCGGCGCGAAAACCACGTGCCTTCGGCGTCCACGCCGGTCGAGCCGTCGGGGAATTCGCGGATCAGCACCTCCTCGACGAAGCCGCGCCACGCCGCGTCGCTCACCGCGCGCGGATTGCCGTCGATGCCGCGGCCGAAATAAAGGTCGAGTGCGGCACCTGGCGTCAGGCCGGGCGGGCACGGCGCGCCCGCGCAGGAAGACAGTGCGAGGGCGGCAAGCAGAACGAAAGCGCGCATGCCGCCATCCTGCGCCTAGGGCAGGCGCCACAGCAAGCTTTGGGACAAGGGCGTCCAGGCGCCGACGGGAATCCCGGCATGGCGCAACGCCGCGCCCACCCATTCGTTGCAGGTGGCGATGGGCGAATAGGTGCCGCGCGCGCGGAAGAACGCGTCGGCCGGGCCGAATCCGGGACCGACGGGTTCGGGCGTAGCACCCGCGAAGCTCGCGCGCGCATAGTCGTTCAGCGCGTCGAGCTGCGCCGGACCGACGACCAGCGTGCGCACGCGCGGATGGGTCTCGTCGACCGCGTCGAGGAAGGTCGCGTGCACGACCGTGTCGGAATTCCACGCGAGCGCGCGCAAGCCCGTCGCGAGATCGACATCCGCGAAGGTGCGGGTATCCATATAGAAGCGCCGCTCGCCCCAGCCGAACGCGACGAGACGCGCGCCCGACACGTCCACGCCATAAGACGCGTGCGCGAGGTCGCGCGGCCAGTCGCCGGCGGGCAGCACCAAGGAAACGTGCCAGCCATTCGACACGAGATGGATCTTCGTCCCGCCCGCGACGGGCGACGGGGTGCCGGGCGGCACGGCGCCCAGAACCAGCGCGCCCAGCAGCCAGAGCAGCGGCGGGGCGAGCGGCAGGAGAAGAAGCTTCCTCAGCCGCGTCCCACGAAGGGCATCTTCGTGGCCATCACGTTCATGAACAGGATATTCGCGTCGAGCGGCAGCGAGGCCATGTGCACGATCGAATCGGCGACGCATTTCACGTCCATGCGCGGCTCGTGCGCCATCGTGCCGTCGGCCTGCATCACGCCGGGGCCGGCCACCATGCGGTCGGTCATTTCGGTGGCGGCGTTGCCGATGTCGATCTGACCGCAGGCGATGTCGTGTTTGCGCCCGTCCAGGGCGATCGACTTGGTCAAGCCGGTGATCGCGTGCTTCGTGGCGGTGTAGGGCGCGGAGTGCGGCCGGGGCGTATAGGCCGAAATCGAGCCGTTGTTGACGATGCGCCCGCCGCGCGGGGTTTGCGCCTTCATGATCCGGATCGCGGCTTGCGCGCACAGGAACGAGCCCGTGAGATTCGCGTCGAGCACCGTCTTCCACTGCGCGAAGCTCAGATCCTCCATCGGAATGGCGGGGGCGCCCGTGCCGGCGTTGTTGAACAGGAAATCGAGCCGGCCCCATTTGGCCTTCACGGCGGCGAAGGCCGCGTCGACCTGGGCGGGATCGCCAACGTCGCAAGACAGCGCCAGCGCCTCGCCGCCCGCCGAGGCGATTGCGGCGACGGCGGCGTCGAGCTTGTCCGCGCGCCGCGCGATCAGCGCGGTCTTGAAGCCGGCGCGCGCGAGGGCTTCGGCCGAAGCCCGCCCGATTCCGCTCGACGCACCCGTGACGATCGCGACTTTGACGGCCATTTTGCGTGTCTCCCCGATTGCGGATCGTTTGTCCCGCAACGCGCCGCGCTTGGCAAGATTGGGTTTTCGGCTAAGCTCGCCTACAAACGCGGGGGAAACGATGGCGAAAATCAAGGACATCCATGTCCGGGCGTTCGAAAAACCGCTCGACGGCTCGACGCGCAATCCGCGCTATCGCTGGACCGTCAAGCGCAGCCTGCTGGTGTTCGTCGAAACCGACGACGGGCGCGTCGGCCATGGCGAGTGCTGGGTCGATGGCGGGCACCCCGCCTCGCTGATCGATTTCATCCGCGAGGATTTGCGCGGCGTGCTGGTCGGCGAGGATGCCGATTTGACCGACCGTCATTTCAAGCGCGCCATCGACATGACCTCGGTCACCACGCGGCGCAGCCAGACCTGGGTGGGCATGAGCGCCATCGACACCGCCTTGTGGGATTTGAAGGCCCAGCGCGCGGGCCTGCCGCTGTGGCGCGCGCTCGGCGGCAACGATCCCAAGGTCGAGCCTTACGCGAGTGCGGGCCTCTACAAGGACGGTCAAACGCCGACGCAATTCGGCGCCGAGTACGCGGCCTACACCAAGGCCGGCTATCGCGGCGTGAAGATCAAGGTCGGCGGGGCGTCGATCGCCGACGACATCGCGCGCGTGGCGGCGCTGCGCGAAGCGATCGGGCCGAAACCCAAGCTGATGGTCGACGCGGTCTCGGCCTACGACGTGCCCAAGGCGCTCGCTTTCGCGCGCGCGGCCTTGCCTTACGACATCCATTGGTTCGAACAGCCGCTGCCCATCGACGACGTCGACGGCATGGCGCGCATCCAGCGCGAAGGCGGCATTCCCGTGTGCGGCATCGAGAACGATTACGGGCTCGGCAACTTCCGCCGCTTGATGGAGCGCAACGCGGTTCACTTCGTTCAATACGACCCCATCATCTCGGGCGGGATCACTTATGG
>JAMNXK010000290.1 GCA_023653245.1 Tagaea sp. | reverse complement strand
GATCAAGCTCGAGCTCGCCCAGTACCGCGAGATGGCCGCCTTCGCGCAGTTCGCCTCGGACCTCGACGCGTCGACGCAGAAACTGCTCGCGCGCGGCGCGCGCCTGACCGAACTCCTGAAGCAGCCGCAATACGCGCCGCTGCCGATCGAAGAGCAGGTCGTGTCGATCTTCGCCGGCGTGAACGGCTATCTCGACGCGATCGCGGTCAAGGATATCGGCCGCTTCGAGAGCGCGTTCATGTCCGAGGTCAAGGCCAAGCATGCCGACATCCTGACGGCCATCCGCACCGATCGCGAGATCAAGCCGGAGACCGACAAGAAGCTGCGCGCGCTGCTCGAAGCGTTCGTCAAGACCTTCGCCTGACACGGATCTAGGGAAAGGTCGAGGCGCCGATGCCCACCTTGAAGTCACTCCGGATGCGGATCGCGTCGGTCAAGTCGACGCAGAAGATCACGTCCGCAATGAAGATGGTCGCCGCCGCCAAGCTGCGCCGCGCGCAGGAGCAGGCGGAAGCCGCGCGCCCTTACGCCGAGCGCATGGGCAAGGTGCTGGCCGCCCTCGCCGGTGCCGCCACCGCGGGCACGGGCGCGCCCAAGCTGCTCGCCGGCACGGGGTCGGACAAGGTCCACCTGCTGGTCGTGTGCACCTCCGATCGCGGCCTGTGCGGCGGGTTCAACGCGGTCATCGTGCGCCTGGCGCGCGCGGAGATCCGCAAGCTGCAGGCCGAAGGCAAGCAAGCCAAGATCCTGTGCGTCGGGCGCAAGGGCCGCGACAGCTTGCGCCGGGACTACGCCGATCTCATCGTCGGCTCGGTCGATTTGCCGAAGAAGAAACTGGGTTTCGCCGACGCGCAAGGCGTCGCCGCGAAGATCCTGACGATGTTCGACGCCGGCGAGTTCGACGTCGCCGCCCTCTATTACGCGCGCTTCAAGTCGGCGATCTCGCAGATCCCGACGCGCCTGCAGATCGTCCCCTTCGCCGTCGAGGCGGGTGCCGCGACCGGCGGGGCGGGGAACGTGTACGAGTACGAGCCCGAAGAGGGCGAAATCCTCGCTTCCTTGCTGCCGCGCAATCTTTCCGTCCAGGTCTATCGCTCGCTGCTCGAGAACGGCGCGTCCGAACAGGGCGCCCGCATGACCGCGATGGACAACGCCACGCGCAACGCGGGCGACATGATCAAGAAACTCACCCTCAACTACAACCGCTCGCGCCAGGCCTCGATCACCAAGGAATTGATCGAGATCATCTCCGGCGCCGAAGCCGTCTGACATCGCACGAGGAGCCCGCATCATGGCGAACAACAAAGTCGGTCGCGTCACGCAAGTCCTGGGGGCGGTCGTCGACGTCCAATTCGACGGCGAGCTGCCGGCGATCTTGAACGCCGTCACGGTCAAGAACCAGGGCAAGGATCTGGTCCTCGAAGTCGCCCAGCATCTGGGCGAGAACGTGGTGCGCACGATCGCCATGGACACGACCGACGGTCTGGTGCGCGGTGCGGAAGTCGTCGACACCGGCAACGCGATCGCCATGCCCGTGGGTCCCGAGACGCTGGGCCGCATCATCAACGTGATCGGCGAGCCGATCGACGAGCGCGGCCCCATCGGCCACAAGCGCACCTCGCCCATCCATCGCGGCGCGCCCGAATTCGTCGAGCAGTCGACCGAAGCCGAGATTCTGGTCACGGGCATCAAGGTCATCGACCTGCTCGCCCCCTACGCCAAGGGCGGCAAGATCGGCCTGTTCGGCGGTGCCGGCGTGGGCAAGACCGTGACGATCATGGAGCTGATCAACAACGTCGCCAAGGCGCATGGCGGCGTGTCGGTGTTCGCGGGCGTCGGCGAGCGCACGCGCGAGGGCAACGACCTCTATCACGAGATGATGGAATCGGGCGTCATCAAGACCGACGGTCCGGGCTCGAAGGTGGCGCTGGTCTACGGCCAGATGAACGAGCCGCCCGGCGCGCGCGCGCGCGTCGGCCTGTCGGGCCTCACCGTCGCCGAATATTTCCGCGACGAGGAAGGCCAGGACGTCCTGTTCTTCGTCGACAACATCTTCCGCTTCACCCAGGCGGGTGCGGAAGTGTCGGCGCTGCTCGGCCGCATCCCCTCGGCGGTGGGTTATCAACCCACGCTGTCGACCGACATGGGTGCCTTGCAAGAACGCATCACCTCGACCAAGAAGGGCTCGATCACCTCGGTGCAGGCCATCTACGTGCCCGCCGACGACTTGACCGATCCGGCGCCCGCGACGTCGTTCTCGCACTTGGACGCCACGACCGTGCTGTCGCGCCAGATCGCCGAGCTCGGCATTTTCCCGGCTGTCGATCCGCTCGACTCGACGTCGCGCATGCTCGACCCGCGCGTCATCGGCGACGACCACTACCAGACCGCCCGCGACGTGCAGAAGGTGCTGCAGACCTACAAGTCGCTGCAGGACATCATCGCCATTCTGGGCATGGACGAGCTCTCCGAAGAGGACAAGCTGGTCGTCGCGCGCGCGCGCAAGATCCAGCGCTTCCTGTCGCAGCCCTTCCACGTGGCCGAAGTCTTCACCGGCACGCCCGGCGTGCTCGTGAAGCTCGAGGACACGATCAAGGGCTTCAAGGAAATCGTCCAAGGCAAGTGCGACGACATGCCCGAGGCGTCGTTCTACATGGTCGGCACGATCGAGGAAGCCCGCGCCAAGGCGCGCAAGATGGCCGCGGAAGCCGCCTGACATGACCGGCAAGACCAAGTTCGAGCTGGTCAGCCCCGAGCGGCTGGTTCTGTCCGAGGACGTCGATATGGTCGTCGTCCCCGGCGGCGAGGGCGATTTCGGCGTGCTCAAGGGCCACTCGCCTTTGGTCTCGACCTTGCGCTTCGGCACGATCGACGTGCATGACGGCGGTGCCGTCAAGGATCGCATCTTCGTCGCCGGCGGCTTCGCCGAAGTCACCGCCGACGGCGTGACGGTGCTGGCCGAAGAAGCCGCGCGTCTGACCGAGATCGACAAGGGCGCCGTGTCGGGCGAGATCGAGACCTTGCGCGCCAAGCTCGCGGCCGCGACCTCGGACGACGAGCGCCTGCCGCTCGCCTCGCGCCTCGACGTGGCGACCGCCAAGCTCGCCGCCGTGGGCTGAACCTCAGTCGATCTCGATCGCGGTCTTGCCGCGCGCCTGGCGTTTGGCCAGGCGTTGCAGCGCCTCGCCCGCCTGCGCCAGCTTGAAGCGCGCCGACACCAAAGGTTTGAGCGCGCCTTCGTCCCACCATGTCAGCAGCGCGTCGAGCGAGGCCGCCAGCTTGTCGGGGTTGCGCGCGCGATAGGCCCCCCAGAACAGCCCGATCGCGGCGACGTTCTTGATCAGCAATAGGTTGGCCGGAATCTGCGGAATGCGGCCGGCGGCGAAGCCCACCACGATCAAGCGCCCTTCCCAGCCCAAACAGCGCAGCGCGGCGTCGGAAACATCCCCACCGACCGGGTCGAAGACCACGTCGACGCCCGCGCCGCCGGTGAGTTTCTTGATCGCCTCGCGCAAATCCTCGCGCTTGTAGTCGATGGCCGTTTCGGCGCCGCGCGAAAGGGCGAGCGCGCCGCGCTCCGCGCCGCCCGCCGCCGCGATCACGCGCGCACCCATGGCCTTGCCGATCTCGACGGCCGCGAGGCCCACGCCGCCGGCCGCCCCCAACACCAGCAGCGTCTCGCCGCGCCGCAAGCCGGCGCGCCACTCGAGCGCCGCATGCGCCGTGCCGTAGGCGATGGGGAAACACGCGGCGGTCGCGTCGTCCATGGCACCGGGCAGCGGCGCGCAATCGGCGGCGCGCGCCAGCGCGAATTCGGCGAAGGCGCCGTGCTCGACCGTGGCGAGCACGCGCTGACGGACCGCGAAGCCCTTCACGCCCGCGCCCAGCGCGTCGATCTGGCCCGCGAGTTCCATGCCCGGCACGAAAGGCAAGGGGGGCCTCGCCTGATAGGTGCCGCGCACCATCAGCGTGTCGGCGAAATTGACGCCCGCGGCTTTGACCCGGATGCGCACCTGGCCCGGTCCGGGCTCGGGCACGGGAATGTCGCCCAAGACCAGCTCGGGTGGATCGGCGGGCTTGGCACACAAGATCGCGCGCATGGCGCATTAAACGAAAGCGCGCGCCGCGCGTCGATGGGAATCGCATCTCATAAATCGTATATACAATATGATTGACGCCGGCCGAACCCTATGGTTTCCTGTCCGGGTGGAAATCGAGTTCGACCCCGCGAAAAGCGCACGCAACGCCGCGACGCGCGGCTTGCCTTTCGACCAGGCTCTCGATTTCGACTTGCAAGCCGCTGCGATCGCG
>JAMNXK010000289.1 GCA_023653245.1 Tagaea sp. | reverse complement strand
TACGACTTCGACATGACCTCGAACTGGCTGTTCAATCTCGCCGATCCCGTGCTCGGCGTGCACCGGGCCGTCCACTCGCGGTTCATCCGCCAGGGAACGGTCTTCGTGAACGGCGCGCGTTGGGGCGATCCGCGCGCGGACCAGCTGATGGACATGGCCACGGTCGAGACCGACCCCGCCAAACGCGCGGCGCAATACGCCGAGGTCCAAAAGATCGTCGCCGAAGCGTCGCCGCTCGCTTGGGTGCTGGAGGTCAACTTCCCGACCGTCATCGACAAGCGCTTCCGCGACGTCATCGTCAGCCCGCTCAACATCTTCTCGAACTTCGACCGGGCCTGGCGCGAATAGTTCCGGTACGCCAGACGCGGCGGCCCGCCTGCGCGCGGGCCGCTTCGCGTCCGGCGGGATGAGACGAGTGGGTCAGGGAGAGGCTCGATCATGAAATCCGCTTCCCTCGGCAGCTATATCGTCAGGCGTCTCTTGCAGACGATCCCGGTCGTTCTCGGCGTCGTCGTCGTCAATTTCCTGCTGCTCCAGCTCGCACCGGGCGATCTGGCCACCGTGCTGGCCGGCGAAGCCGGCGGCGCGCCCAAGGAGTATATCGACCAGCTGCGCGCGCGCTTCGGGCAGGATCAGCCCGTCTACATTCAGCTCTTCCAATACATCAGGAACCTGCTGGTCCTCGATCTCGGCTATTCGTTCCGCCAGAGCGCGCCGGTCCTCGACCTGCTGCTCCAGCGCCTGGGGCCGACGCTGCTGCTGATGGTCGCCACGCTCGTGGTTTCGCTGGGGCTGGGCATCGCGATGGGCCTGCTCGCCGCGCTTTGGGTGCGGACCTGGAAGGACAACGTCATCTCCGTGGCGGCGATCATCGTCTACGCCACGCCGCTCTTTTGGGTCGGCCTGATGCTGATCCTGGTGTTCTCGATCTGGCTCGACTGGTTCCCGACCTCCGGCATGGAGGACGTGGTCGCCTTCCACGAAGGCTGGCCCCGCGTCGTCGACATCGCCCATCACCTCGTGCTGCCGGCGGTCACGCTCTCGCTGTTCTATCTGGCGCTCTACGCGCGTTTGATGCGCGCCTCGATGCTCGAACAACGCGGTCTCGACTATGTCGTCACCGCGCGCGCCAAGGGCCAGACCGACCGCAAAATCACCACGCGGCACGTCTTCCGCAACGCGTTGCTGCCGGTCGTCACCATGGCGGGCGTGCAGACCGGCAGCTTGATCGGCGGCTCCGTGGTCGTCGAAGCGATCTTCGCTTGGCCGGGCCTCGGGCAGCTGGCGTTCCAGTCGCTGTTCGCGCGCGACTACAATCTGCTGCTCGGCATCTTCTTCATGTCGGCGGTGCTGGTCGTGATCGTCAATCTGATCGTCGACATCGTCTACGTCTTCCTCGACCCCCGCATCCGGATCGGGTGAGCGCCATGAAGACCTTTTGGGCACGGTTTCTGGGCAACCCGCGCGTCTATCTCGGTCTCGTCTGGCTGGGATTGCTGCTCGTCGTCGCCGTCGCGGCGAATCTGCTCGCACCGGTCGATCCCTTCGCCATCGTCGGCCGGCCGATGTCCGCCCCCAGCGGCCAGTATTGGCTCGGCACCGACAGTCTCGGTCGCGACGTCATGGCGGGGCTGGTCCACGGCTCGCGCGCGACGATATTGATCGCCGTCCTCGCCACGCTCGTCGCGGTCGCCTTCGGCACGTTCGTCGGCGCGGTCTCCGGCTATTACGGCGGGCTGATCGACGACGTGGCGATGCGCTTCACCGAGTTTTTCCAGACCATCCCGTCGTTCCTGTTCGCCATCGTGCTGATCGCGGTCCTGTCGCCGTCGCCGCTCAATCTCGTGATCGCGATCGCCACCGTCAGCTGGCCGCCGATCGCCCGGGTCGTGCGCGGCGAGGTGCTGACGGTCAAGTCGCGCGAGTTCGTGCAGGCGGCCGTCGTGGCGGGGCAAAGCGACGCCGCGATCCTGTTGAAGCAGGTGCTGCCCAACACCTTGTCGCCGCTGATCGTCACCGGCTCGCTGCTCATCGCCACGGCCATCCTGACGGAGAGCGCCTTGTCGTTCCTCGGCCTGGGCGCGCCGGATTTGATGAGCTGGGGGTTCATGATCGGCGCCGGCCGCTCCTTTCTGCGCGAAGCGTGGTGGCTCGTCACCGTGCCGGGTGTCGCGATCCTCATCACCGTGTTGGCCATCAACTTGATCGGTGAAGGCCTCAACGACGCCCTCAACCCGAGGCTCGCGGATCTATGACCGGCAGCGCCCTCTCCATCCAGGATCTCCAGGTCGCACTGCCCGCATGGTCGGACCGCAAGCTCGCGGTGGCCGGGGTGTCGCTCGACATCCAGCCCAAGGAGATTCTCTGCATCGTCGGCGAGTCCGGCTCCGGCAAATCGATGATGGGCAAAGCCATCCTCGGCTTGCTGCCGGCGCCCCATGTGCGCGCCGTCGGCGGCAAGATCCTGTTCGAAGGGCGCGATCTGCTCGCGCTCTCGGACGACGAGCTGCGCGCCATCCGCGGCTGCCGCATCGCGATGATCTTCCAAGAGCCGATGACGGCGCTCAATCCGTTGATGAGGGTCGGCCAGCAGATCGAAGAAGTGCTGGAGATCCACACCAAGCTGACGCCGCCCCAACGCCGCGAGCGCGTGCTCGCTTTGATCCGCGACGTGCATCTGCCCGACCCGGAGCGGATGATGGCGAGCTATCCGCACCAGCTGTCGGGCGGACAGCGCCAGCGCGTGGTCATCGCGATGGCGCTCGCCCTCGAACCCGCCCTCATCATCGCCGACGAGCCGACGACCGCCCTCGACGTGACGACGCAGGCGCAGATTCTGCACCTGATCAAAGAGCTGCAGCGCGCCCACGGCACGGCCGTGCTGTTCATCACGCACGATTTCGGCGTGGTGGCCGAGATCGCCGATCGGGTGGCGGTGATGCGCCACGGCGAAGTGGTCGAGCAAGGGGCGGCGGCCGATGTGCTCGGTTCGCCGAAAGCGGACTATACCAAGGCGCTGGTCGCCGCCGTTCCGGGCCTCAAGCCGCGGCTGCACGCGCAAGACGCGGCGTCGCACGTGCTGCTGCGCGTGACCGACCTCGAAAAGACCTATCGCAGCTCGTCGGGTCTGTTCGGCGGCACGGTCCGCGAGGTGAAGGCGGCCAAGAAAATCTCCCTCGAACTCAAGCGCCAAAGCTCGCTGGCGCTGGTCGGCGAGTCGGGCTCGGGCAAGACCACGCTCGCGCGCTGCATCATCGGGCTGGAGAGCGTCGATTCCGGCACGATCGAACTCGACGGCGAACGGATCAGCGGCCGGTCGCGGTCGGAGCTGCGGCCCTATCGCAAGCTCATTCAGATGGTGTTCCAGGACCCGTACGCGTCGCTCAATCCGCGCCAGCGTGTGGGCGACATCATCGCGCTGGGGCCGATGCTCAACGGCGTTTCGCGCGAGCAGGCGATCGCCGAAGCGCGCGAGTTGTTGCGTCTGGTGGGCCTGAAGCCCGACGCGGTCGATCGCTATCCGCACGAATTCTCCGGCGGCCAGCGCCAGCGCATCGGCATCGCGCGCGCGCTGGCGGTCAAGCCCAAGCTCATCGTCGCGGACGAGCCGGTCTCGGCCTTGGACGTCTCGGTGCAGAAGCAGGTCCTCGAATTGCTCAACGACCTGCGCAAGTCGTTCGGTCTGTCGATGTTGTTCATCACGCACGATCTGCGCGTCGCGGCCACGGTGTGCGAGGAGATCGCCATCATGCAGCGCGGCGAGATCGTCGAGCGCGGGCCGACCGCCGAAATCTTCGCCGCCCCGCAGCACCCCTATACGCGTAGCTTGTTCGATGCGGTACCCGGCCGCGAATGGATCAGCGGTCTGGGTTGATCGCGCGCCATCGGCGCTACGCCGCGCGGTAGAACGCCGCCGCGTTGGCGCCGAGAATGGCCGCCCTCGCGTCGGGCGCCAAGCCCGCCTTGTCCAGCAACGTCCGGCTTGCCGCGACCCAGCGCCGATAGCCGCCGCGCAGATCGATCACCGGCCAATTGCTCGCCCACATGATGCGGCCGGCCCCGAAGCGCGCCCGAACATGATCGAAGGCCGGGGCGAGCGTCTCGGCGGTCCAGTCCGGCGGCGCTTCCTCCGCGAAGCCCGAGAATTTCGTCAGCGCCCCGGTTTCGCCGGCGAGGCGCGCGACGGCCTCGCGCCACGCCGGAAACTCGGGCCGTCCCGTGGGCGGCGTGGCGCCATGATCGACGACGAAGCGCAAGCCCGGGATCGCGCGCGCGATCTCGACGATCGCGGGAATATGCGCGGGCCCGGCGATCAG
>JAMNXK010000288.1 GCA_023653245.1 Tagaea sp. | reverse complement strand
GCCGGCGGTCGCGCAGAACTACCCGGAGACGCGCCTTCGCGTGATCGGCGGGCTGGCGAGCGTGACGCAATACGTGCGTCATGAGGAGCCGTTCTGGACGCGCCGTTTGCCCGAACTGACGCGCGGTGCCGTGCGGGCGCAGATCGCGCCGTTCGACCGATCGGGCATCCGGGCGACGGAGCTGTTCCAGTTGGTCCGGCTGGGCGTGGCGCCGTTCGCGACCGTTCTCCTGGCGCAGATGGTCGGCGACGAGCCGGAATTCGGTGCCATCGATCTGCCGGGCCTCAATCCCGATATGGCCAGTCTCCGATCGAGCGTCGCCGCGTTCCGGCCGCGGATCGAGCAAGCGATGCGCGAGCGCTACGGCCTCGAGGTCCTGGCCGTTTACGCCTATCCGGCGCAGGTGGTGTTCTGCGTGCGGCCGTTCCAGTCGCTGGCGGATTTGCGCGGACGGCGGGTCCGGACGGCCGCCGCACCCCAGTCCAACTTCGTCGAAGCGTTGGGTGGCATTCCCGTCGTGCTTCCCTTCGCCGCGATCGTCGAGAATGTCCGGCTGGGTGTGGTCGATTGCGCGATCACCGGGACGATGTCGGGCAATACCGTCGGATTGCACGAGGTCACAAGTTACGTCAGCGGCCTTGCGATCAGCTGGGGCATCGGCGTGTTTCTGGCCAATGGCGACGCGTGGCGCGGCTTGGCCGAGCCGGTACGCGCGCTTCTGCGGCGCGAGCTGCGGGTGCTCGAGGCGGAGATATGGGAGTCGGCCGAGCGCGAGACGGGCGAGGGTCTGGCCTGCAATGCGGGCGCGCCCGAGTGCGCGGGCGGACGGCGCGGCCGCATGATGGTGGTTCGCCCCGCGGACGCCGACAAACAGCAAATGCGCGAGATCTTCCGGGATTCGGTGCTGCCGCGCTGGGTCGATCTGTGCGGCGTCGAGTGCGCGCGGGCCTGGAACGCCACCCTCGCGCCGGCGACCGGCATTCCCGCGCGGGAGTAGGGCATGGCCGGCGGCCTCAATCGCCTGAAATTCGCGGCCGCCGCGGGGTTCCTGTTCGTGATCGGCGCGCTGTCGGTCGCCGCGTCCTATTTCGTGCTGCGCGAATACGAGGAATACGAGGAAGCCGCCGTCGAAGCCGTCGAGCGGCGCGCGCGCAACGCGACGGCGGCGCTCAACCGCGCGCTCGTGCAGACCGATACGCTGCTCAGCTCCATGCCGGCGCTGCTCGCCGGTCACGACCCGCGCGATCCGCGCGCCGCCGATTCCGCCCGGCGCATGTTGCGCGCGCTGGTCGATCAGAACTACCTCGTGCGCGACGCCGTTTTGCTCGCCGCCGACGGTTCGGTCGTCGCCAGCGCCTTGGCGTCGTCCGCGCGGCGGCCGCCGGCGATTCCGCCCGACTTGGCGCGCGCCCTGGCCGACGGGCTGGGCGGGGCGATGCACGTGTCGTCGCCCTTCCGTTCGCCCTATACCGGCCAATGGGCGCTGTACATGGTGCGCCGCGCGCCCGCAGGCGGCGCCGGCAGCGCCACGCTGGTGGAGGTCGAAGCGCCGGTGATCGCCGATCTGCTCGCGGGCGGCGCCGAACTCGGCGAAATGCGCGTGGCTTTGCGGCGCGCCGACGGCGAGACCCTCGCCTCCGCGCCGCACGACGAGACCGCCTTGTCCCGGCCCGGCGCGCCGATCGCCCGCGAGGCGTTGACGGCCAGCAAGGCCACGACGCGCGACGGGACGATTTCGTTCGCGCTGCCGCTGCTCTATCCGGGCCTCTACGTCGCCGTTTCCATGCCGCTTGACGCAGCACTCGCGGGCTATCGCGACGAGCGCGCGGAGATCATGCTGGTCGCCGGCGGCATCGCCGCGTTGATGGCGCTGTGCCTGGCGATCGTGATCGTCTTCGTGCTGGCGCGCTTTCGCGCGGAGGCGCAAGCGCAGTCCTGGCGCCATACGCTTCAGCGCGCGCTCGATTCGATGGCCGACGGTTTCATGCTGCACGGGCCCGACGAGCGGATCGTGGCGGTCAATCGGCGCTATACGACCATGTTCCCGCATCTCGAAGGCACCGCGGCGCCCGGCCGGCCGATCGCCGAGTTGATCGAGATCGGCGTCCGGGCGATCGTGCCCGACGGCGAGCCCGAGGAAATCGCGCGCTGGAAGGCCTGGCGGCTGGACGCGTACCGCACCAACGGCTCGTCGATCGAGATGACCGGGCGCGACGGCCGCACGATCCACACGCTGGGCATGCGCACCGCCGACGGCCTGACCGTGACGATCTACCGCGACGTCACCGAGGAGCGCCGCGCGGCCGAAGAGCTCGCCCGCGCCAAGACCCAAGCCGAAGCCGCGAGCCTCGCCAAGTCGCGCTTCCTCGCCACGATGAGCCACGAGATCCGCACGCCGATCAACGGCATCATGGGCATGGCGGGGCTGCTGCAGGATTTGGCGCTCGACGAACGCGCGGGCCGCTACGTCGATGCGATCCGCGACGCGTCGGAGAATCTCCTGCAGATCGTCAACGACGTGCTCGACCTGTCGCGGCTCGAAGCGGGGCGGCTGGAGATCGAGCGCATTCCCTTCGAACCGGGCCGCGCCGTCCAGTCGGCGATCGACGTCATGGCCGCGCGCGCCGCGGCCAAGGGATTGACGCTGACCGGACGCATCGCCCCCGATCTGCCCGCGACCGTCATGGGCGATCCGGGACGGGTGCGCCAGATCCTGCTCAATCTCGTGGGCAACGCGGTCAAGTTCACGAACACGGGCCGGGTCGATGTCGTCGCCGAGTGGGTGGGGGATGGCGGATTGACGGGCGAATTG
Organism: Tagaea sp.; assembly: GCA_023653245.1. The sequence continues at coordinate 1,523 of JAMNXK010000288.1, read as the reverse complement.
CGCTGCTTCGTGGCCGACACCGGCGTCGGCATTCCCGACGCCGATCTGCCGCGGCTGTTCGAGGAGTTCGAGCAGCTCGATTCGTCGGTCGCGCGGAAATTCGGCGGGTCGGGGCTGGGGTTGTCGATCTGCCGGCGTTTGGTGCGCCTGATGGGCGGCCGGATCGAAGCGCGCAGCGCGCCCGGACAGGGCAGCGTCTTCTCGTTCGCACTGCCGGTCGAGCGGGCGGGGCCGGTGCGGGTGGCCGACGGCGCCGACGCGGCCGCGTCGCTGCGCGAGGCGCTGCTCGCCCGCGGCGGACGGCCGCGCATTCTGGTGGCCGAAGACAACGAGACCAATCGCCTGGTCGTGACGACGATGCTGGCGGATTTCGGCGTCGAGGTCGAGATCGCCGTGGACGGCGCGGCCGCGCTGGCGCGCGCGCGCCTCGGCGGCCTCGACGCGATCCTGATGGACGTGCAGATGCCCGAGCTCGACGGCCTGGCCGCGACGCGCGCCATCCGCGCGCTCCCCGGGCCGGAAGCGCGCGTGCCCATCGTGGCGTTGACCGCCAACGCCTTCGCCGAGGATCGCGAAGCGGCGTTCGGCGCCGGCGTGGACGATTTCGTCGCCAAACCGTTCCGCAAGGCGGCGCTGTTCGACGCGTTGCGCAAGGCGCTGTCCCGCGACGCGCGCGTGGCCGCGCAATGACGTTCGACTCCCTCGACACGCCCGCGCTGCTGCTCGATTCCGACGCGATGATGCGCAACATCGCGCGCATGGCGGCCGACGCGCGCGCCGCGGGGATCGCCTTGCGTCCGCACGCCAAGACCCACAAAAGCCCGGCCGTCGCGCGCCGCCAGATCGCGGCGGGCGCCGTCGGCGTGTGCTGCCAGAAGGTCGGCGAGGCCGAAATCATGGTCGAAGGCGGCGTGGCCGACGTGCTGGTCACCAACGAGATCGTAGGGGCCGCCAAGCTCGCGCGCCTGGCGGGCCTCGCGCGCCTGGCGACGATCCGCACGATCGTCGACCATCCCGACGGGCTCGACGCTCTGGCCGCCGCGTGCGCCGCCGCGGGCGTGGAGATCGGCGTGCTGGTCGAGTGCGATTTGGGGATGGGCCGCTGCGGCGTCGCCGACCCGGCGCAAGCCGTCGCGCTGGCCAAGCGCGCGATCGCGGCCGCGGGCGTGCGCTTCGACGGGCTGCAAGCCTATCACGGCAAGCTCCAGCACATCGCCGGCTGGGGGCAGCGCCGGGCCGCGTCGGAAACGGCGAACGCGCGCCTGGCCGAGTTCCGCGCGGCGTTCGCGGGGGCCGGCGTCGCCACGCCCATCGTGACGGGTGCCGGCACGGGCAGCTACGCGTTCCAGACGCGCGCCGGCTACACCGAGTTCCAGTGCGGCACCTACGTGTTCATGGACAAGCAGTACCGCGACGTCGGCGACGAAAACGGCGAGCGCTACGCGCGTTTCGAGCAGGCGCTGTTCGTGCTCGCCACGGTGATGAGCCTGCCGTCGGACGATCGCGCGGTGCTCGACGCGGGC
>JAMNXK010000287.1 GCA_023653245.1 Tagaea sp. | reverse complement strand
CGCAAGAACCGGGTGGTCGGACAAGGCGGGGCGTGAAACGCTCGCGCCATGAAGATCGATTCGAAGTCTTGGGCGATGCTGATCGCCCTTTCGGTGCTGTGGGGCGGTTCTTTCCTTTTCGCCAAGATCGCGCTGGCGGAGATTCCGCCTGTCAGCTTGGTCGCTTTGCGCGTGACGCTGGCCGCGGCGGCTTTGCTGATCTGGCTGCGCGCGCGCGGGCTGTCGATTCCGCGCGAGATTTGGGCCGCGTGCGCGGTCATGGGCTTCCTCAACAATTTGATCCCGTTCGGCCTGATCTTCTGGGGGCAGCAGACGATCGGCGTGGGGCTGGCGGCGATCGTGAACGCGACCACGCCGCTGTGGACCATCGTGCTCGCGCACTTCATGACGGCGGACGAGCGGCTCACGGGCACGCGCCTTGCGGGCGTGATCGTGGGTGTGGCCGGCGTGGCCGTGCTGGTCGGGCCCGATGCGCTCGGCGGACTGGGCGAGTCCGGCTGGGCGCAGCTGGCGCTGCTGGGTGCGACGCTCAGCTATGCCTGCGCGCTCATTTGGGCGCGCCGCTTCCGCGGCCGCAATCCGATCCTGCCGGCCGCCGGCCAGCTTGTCGCGTCGAGTTCGATGGCGATTCCGCTCGCGCTGTTCGTCGATGCGCCATGGACGCTGGCGATGCCCTCGGCGGAGATCTGGGGTGCGGTCCTGGCGCTGTCGGTGGCGTGCACGGCGCTGGCCTACAATCTCTACTTCGCGATCATGGCGCGCGCGGGGGCGGGCAACGCGGCGCTCGTCACCATGCTGATTCCGCCCTCGGCGATGGCGATGGGCTGGATCGTGCTCGGCGAAACGCCGGGCGTTCTTTCGCTCGCCGGCTTCGCGATCATCCTGGCGGGGCTGGTCTTGGTGGACGGCCGCTTAGTCCACCGCCGCCAGGTCGGGTAGGCCGCGCCATTGCTGGGCGTGGTCGAGGCCGTATCCGACCACGAACCGGTCCGGAATGGTGAAGGCGACGAAATCCGCCTGCAACGGCACGATGCGGCGCGAGGGTTTGTCGGCGAACACCGCGACCAACACCGGCGACCCGCCCAAGCCTTCGAGCAGCTGCTTGGCGAAGCTCAGCGTGCGGCCGGAATCCAGAATGTCGTCGATCAGCAGCACCGGCTGGCCGCGCAGATCTTCGGGCAGCGTGCCGATCACCCGCACTTGGCCCGAGCTGGTTGTGGCGTCGCCGTAGCTCTTGAGGTTCACGAACTCGACGCGCGGATGCACGCCGCGCTTGGCCAAGGCGCGCATCAGATCGGCGGTGAACACGAAGGCGCCGTTGAGGATCGCGATGATCGTGAAATCGCCCGGGATCCGGACGGCGATCTCGCCGGCCAGCGCTTCGACGCGCGCCGCGATCTCGGCGGCGGAATGCAGGGTTTCCTTGGGGGCGAGCGCCATCGCGGTCCTCCGAAATTAGGTGTTGAAGGGGGGAGCACCAAGACGTACCAACCCCGCCATGCTTGTGGACCAACCGAAGCCGCCCGCGCAAGAGCGCGGAAGCTGGGCCATCGACCTGCTGCTGCTGACGCTGCTGATCGGCGGGTTCTTCCTGCTGTTCCTGGGCGGACGGCCTTTGGCCGTGCCGTCGGAAGCGCGCTACGCGGAGCTGGGCCGCGAGATCGTCGCGACCGGGGATTGGATCACCCCGCGCATCAACGGGGTCGAGTACTTCTTCAAGCCGCCTTTGTTCTATTGGGTGCAGGCGGCGTTCATCCACGCTTTCGGCATGGCGGAATGGGCGCTGCGCCTGCCGACCGCCTTGTTCGCGCTCGGCGGTTGCCTGATCGCCTACGCCACGGGGCGCGCCGTCCATGGCCGCCTGGCCGGGCTCGCGGGGGCGGCGATCATGGCGACGACGCTGCTGTGGTTCGGCCTGTCGCGGGTGATCTTGCTCGACGTGCCGGTGGGCGTGTTTCTGAGCTTGGCCCTGATGGCCTTCCTGTTCGCGACCAAAGCGCCGCCGGAAAGCCGCGAACGGAGCGTGTGGCTCTACACGATGTATGCCGCCGCGGCCGGGGCGACGCTGACCAAGGGCCTGATCGGCATCGTGCTGCCGGGCCTGGTGATCGGGCTGTGGATCGTGCTGACGTGGAACTGGCGACTGCTGGCGCAGGTCAAGCTCGTGCCGGGTCTCGCGCTGTTCCTGGTGTTGACCGTGCCGTGGCACGTGGCGGTGGGGATCGAGAACCCGCCTTTCTGGCATTTCTATTTCGTGCGCGAGCATTGGGAGCGTTTCACCAGCACCGTCCACGGTCGCACGCAGCCTTGGTGGTTTTTCGCCGGCGTGATGGTCGCGGGCTTCTTCCCGTGGACCGTGATCGTGTTCCAAGCCTTCGCGCGGAACTTCATGGCGCTGGTGCGGCGCACCGAAGCGTGGCGCGATGAGTTGTTCCTGGCGCTGTGGTTCTGGGCGATTTTCCTGTTCTTCTCGGCGTCGAGTTCGAAGTTGATCCCTTACGTCACGCCCATCGTCGTGCCCTTGGCGGTGTTCGCCGGCCGCTACGTGGTCGAAGCGCTGGAGACGGGTGCGAAATCGCTGCGTTGGGCGTTGTGGGTCTTGACCGGCATCGCGGGCGCGCTCGCCGTGGCGGCGATCGTCGTCGCACTCGGACACACGTATCTGTTCAAAGGCGACACGGCCGAGGACGTCGCGTCGGTGGCGCCGGTCCTGCCCTGGCTCGCGCTGGGCGCGACGATCTCGACCGCCGCCTTGGTCTGGGGCTTGCGCCGATCGACCCGCACGGCGCTGATCGTCGCGGGGCTCGCGGGTGCCGTGTTCCTGCAAGGCGTGGACATCACGATGGCGGGCCAGCAGCCGCGCTCGATGAAGCCGCTCGCCCTCGAACTCAACAAGGTCCTGACCCCGGCGGACGAGGTCGTGACCTTCCGCACCTATCCGCAGGACCTGCCAAGCTATATCGGGCGGCGCGTGTCGGTGTTCCAATGGTCGGGCGAACTCGATTTCGGCCGCCAATGGGAGGACGTCTCCGCCTGGATGTTCGACGATCCGGCCGAATTGTGGCGCCGTTGGCACGGCGACCGGACCGTCTATATGATCTTGCCCGAACGCTTCGAATCGGACGTGCGGGCGGGGGCGGGGGAGCGTTACGTCGAACTCGCGCGCACGCGCCGGGCCATCCTGATCGTCAACCGGACGCCGCAATGACCCAATATCTGCCGATGATTCTGCTGGGCGTGCTGCTCAACGCCGCCGCCCAGCTGGCGCTCAAGGCGGGCATGACCCGCGTGGGCCAGTTCGACTTCGCGCTGGCCAATGTCGTGCCGATCGGCTGGCAAGTCGGCACCAACCCCTTCGTGGCGCTGGGCCTGTTCTGCTACGTGGTGTCGGTGGCGGTGTGGCTGCTGGTGTTGAGCCGCGTTGAGGTCAGCCTCGCCTATCCGATGCTGTCGATCGGCTACGTGGTCAACGCGCTGATCGCCTGGCAATTCATGGGCGAGTCCCTGACCGGAACCAAGATCGCCGGCATCGCGGTGATCTGCCTGGGCGTCTGGCTGTTGTCGAGGGCGTGATGGCCGAACCGCAAGTCACGATCGTCGTTCCGGTCTTCAACGAGAGCCAGAACCTGCCCACGCTGCACGCGCGCCTGACCAAGGCGCTCGACGAGACGGGCCGCGCTTGGGAGATCGTCTACACCGACGACGGCAGCAAGGACGGCTCGATCGAGCTGTTGAAGGGGTTCCACGCGGCGCGGCCCGAGCAAGTGCGCGTGATCGAGTTCGAGCGCAACGCCGGCCAGCATATGGCGATCATGGCGGCTTTCGAGCGCGCGCGCGGGCAGGTGGTCGTCACCATCGACGCCGATCTGCAGAACCCGCCCGAGGAGATCGCCAAGCTGCTGGCGCTGACCGACAAAGGCCACGACGTGGTGGGCTCGATCCGCAAGAACCGCCAGGATGTGGGCTGGCGGGTCTGGGCGTCGCGCGCGATGAACTGGGTGCGCGAGCGCATCACCGGCATTCGCATGACCGATCAAGGGTGCATGCTGCGCGCCTATTCGAAGTCGGTGGTGCGCCAGATCGTCGCGACGGGCGAACAGTCGACCTTCATTCCGGCCTTGGGCCAGGCCTTCGCGGCCAATCCCGCCGAGGTCGAGGTCGAGCACGCCGCCCGCCACGCGGGCGAAAGCAAGTATTCGCTCTACAAGCTCGCACGCCTCAATTTCGATCTGATGACCGGCTTTTCGACCGTGCCGCTGCAGGTCTTCACCATCGTGGGCATGCTGGTGACGGCGGGCTCGCTCGGACTGGTCGGGATCATCTTGCTGCGCCGGATCTTCATCGGCT
>JAMNXK010000286.1 GCA_023653245.1 Tagaea sp. | reverse complement strand
CTCGGCAAGCCGGAACACGATGCCGTCGTCGAATAGCCGCCCGTCCTCGTGCAGCTGCAGCGCGTAGCGCCCGCGCCCCGGCGCCAGATCCGACAGCCGCGTGGCGTAGACGAAATCGAGGAACGCGGCCGCGTCCGGTCCCACCACCTCGAACTTCCCCAAGGGCGAGGAATCGTAGATCCCCACGCCCTCGCGCACCGCTCGGCACTCGCGTGCCGTCGCCGTGTCGAGCGTCTCGCCGGCGCGCTTGTAGTAGCCGGGACGGCGCCAATTGGCGCCGGACTCGTACATCACCGCACGGTTGGCCGCGTGCCACGCCGTCAACGTCGTCGTGCGCGAGGGCTTCCACAACGCCACGCCCGGATCGGCCAACGCGGCGAAGGGAACCGGCAGGAACGGAGGGCGGAAGGTCGTGGTGCCCGCCGCGTCGGGGAGAATGCCGCGCGCGCGCGCCAACGCGTCGAGCGCGTTCATGTTGCTCAACCGGCCTTGATCGGGCGCCATGCCGAGCGTCGTGTAGCGCTTGAGCAATTCGACGCCGTCATAGCCTTCGCGCGCCGCCAGGCGCACGTCGTTCGCCGTCACGTCGGCGGCGAAATCGACGAACGCCTTGTCCGGGCCCGCGGGCGATTCCCAGCGCGCGAGCAAGCCGCCCGAGGACGACGGCGCAAGGGCGGGTTCGAGCGCGCCGCCCAGCGCCAGCCGCGCCGCGCGCGCGCCATCGGCGGCGGCATCTGCGGCTCGGCCGTTGGCCGCACCCGCACTCCACGCGCCGTCATGCGGGCCTGAAGGCAAGAACGCGGCTTGCGCGGGTTCGTAGGCGAGCGCGCCGCCGGCTTGCGAATGCAGATGCACCAGCGGCGTCCAGCCGCCGGCCATCGCGATCGTGTCGCAGGCGATCTCGTGCGTCGCCCCGGTTCCATCGAGCCGCGCCACGCGCGCGCCACGCAAGGGCGAACCCGACGCCGCGACGATCGCCGACGCTTCATAGATCGGCACGCCGGGCGCATCGATCGGCGCGGCGCGCTCGCGCATGTCCACGATCCCGACGACGCCGATTCCCGCTTCGATCAAGGCGCGCGCGTCGGCATAGGCGCCGTCGTGATTGCCGAACACCAGCACCGCGCGGCCGCAGGCGACGAAGTCGCGCGTCGCGTAAGCGCGCACGGCCGAAAGCATCATCACCCCCGGCCGGTCGTTGCCCGCGAAGACCAAAGGCCGCTCGACCGCGCCCGTCGCCAGCACGGCGGCCTTGGCGCGGATCTTCCACAGCCGCGCGTCCAGCCCCGGCGCGGGACTGCGTTCCAGCGCCAGGAAAAGCCCGCCCTCGTGACGCGCCAGCACCGTCGTGCGCGCGAGGCACGTGGCACCTTCCATCGGCGGCACGTCGCCATCATCGACGAGAATGGCGCGCGCGCCTTGCGGCCGGGCTTGGGCGATCGCCGCAAGACCCGCCGGCCCTGCGCCCACGACCAGCAGCTCGCAATGCGCGTGGCGCTTATCGACGCGTAGGCCTTGCGTCTCTTCGGGCAGCGTACCGAGCCCTGCGAGCGCGCGGATGACGGGCTCGAACACGGGCCACAGCCGCCCGCGCGGACCGCGAAAAGTCTTGTAGTAGAAGCCCGCCGGCAGCAGCGCGCCGACGCGATCCAAAACGCCCGCGAGATCGAAACGCGGCGACGGCCAGCAATTGACCGCGCGCGCGTCGAGCCCGTCGAACACGCTCAGGCGCGTGGCGAGTTCCATGCCCGCGCGCGTCTGGACATGGGCGTTGGGCTCGTGCGCGCCGTAGCCGACGATCCCGCGCGGCCGGTGATACTTGAAACTCCGCGCCACCACGCGCTCGCCCGCGGCGAGCAGTGCCGCCGCCAGGCTTTCGCCGCGCCGCGCTTCGTGGTCGCGGCCCGCGAAACGGATCGCCACGCGCTCGGCCGGATCGAGCGGCTTCAAGCGATAGCCGCTCATCGCGCGAACCGGTTGGTCGCGGTGTCGCGGCGCAAGCGCAGCCAGCGCCGGCAGCCATGGCGATGCCACCAGAACTCTTCGGCCGGGCCTTTGACGTTGTCGCGCATGTAAAGCGCCTGGGCGAGATCGTCGCCGTCTTGCGGATGCGGCCGCGTCTCGCCCACGCAGACGAACTCCGCCGCTTCGCGCGGCCCGCAATGGGGGCATGGGACCAGGCGCATGGCGGTCAGTCCCGGTTCGACGCGCCGGCGGTTTCGTAGAGCGGCCGCCCGCTCTCGAAGCGCGACAGCGCGAAAGGCAGGATCGTGTCGTCGGGCGCGTCGTTGGCGATCAGCCGCGCGAAGGCCGCCCCGCCCGCCGGGATCGCCTTGAACCCGCCCGAGCCCCAGCCGACATCGAGATAGAGCCCGTCGACCGGCGTCTTGGACAGGATCGGCGTGGTGTCGTGGCACAGATCGATCGCTCCGGTCCATTGACGCAGCATGCGCACCCGCCCGAGGATCGGGAAGCACTCGACCAGTGCGGTGATCACGCGTTCGAGCACGGCGAAATCCCCGCGCTGGACGTAAGACGGCACCGGGTCCGACCCGCCGCCGATGGCGAGTTCGCCCTTGTCGGTTTGGCTCAGATAAACCTGCCCCGGGCAATTGACGATGCACGAGAGCATCGGTTTGAGCGGCTCGGACACGAAAGCCTGGAGCGGCAAGGTTTCGATGGGCAGGCGCAAGCCGGCACTCGCCGCCAGCACGCCGGCATGGGCCGACACGGCCAAGCCGATCTTGGGCGTCCGCACGAAACCGCGCGCGGTCTCGACACCCACGACGCGCCCGCCTTCGCGGCGCACGCCCGTGACTTCGCAATTCTGGACGATGTCCACGCCCAGCGCGTCGGCGGCGCGCGCATAGCCCCAGGCGACGGCGTCGTGGCGCGCCACGCCGGCGGTCGGATGCCAGGTCGCGGCCAGGATCGGCAGGCGCGCGGGCCCCTCGGGGGCGAGGATCGGTACGCGCGCGCGCGCTGCTTGCGGCGTCAGAATCTCGAATGGCACGCCGGCCAAACGCATCGTCGACTGGCGACGCTTGACGTCGCGCAGCTTGGCCCAGGTCTGGATCAGATCGAGCTGGCCTCGCGCGGAGAACATCACGTTGAAGCCGAGCGCGCCCGAAAGATCGTTCCACATCCGCAGGCCTTCGGCGTGGAAGCGGATCGACGGCTCGCGCAGATAATTGGCGCGGATGGTGACGGTGTTGCGCCCCGTGTTGCCGCCACCGATCCAGGCTTTGTCGAGCACCAGCACGTCGCGCATGCCGTGGCGGGACGCCAAGTAGTAGGCGGTGGCCAAGCCGTGCCCACCCGCGCCGACGATCACCGCGTCGTAGTGCTCTTTCAGCGGCGGGTCGCGCCAGGCGCGCGGCCACTGCGCATGTCCCGAAAACGCATGCCGGAGAAGATTGGCGAAGGAATAGGCCCCCATTCCGGGCAGTCTGCCCAAGGAGCGGGCGCGCCGCCATCCCCGGCTTCTCATCGCGCGATGATCCCCTTTCATACCGGGCATCTTGACGGCGGCGCCCCGGGCTCTACTGTGGACGCTCGTACTTTCTTCCCCTTCCAGCCAAGGAGCGCTCCGATGAATCGCCGCGATCTCGCCCGCGTGATCGGCACCGGACTCGTGGGCGGCAGCGCCCTCGCCGTCGCCCAAACCGCCCAAGCCCAAGCCCCGGCCGCCGCCGGCGGACGCTCGCGCCTGCAGCAGATTCTCGAACGCGGCACGGTGCGCGTGGGCACCACGGGCGACTTCAACCCGATGAGCTTCCGCGACACCTCGACGAATTCCTATCAAGGCTTCGACGTCGAAGCGATGACCCAGCTCGCCGCCGATTCCGGCGTGCGCGTCGAATGGGTGCAGACCGAATGGGCCCAGATCGTGGCCGGCATCGGCGCCAACCGATTCGACATTTTCTCGGGCGCCTCGGTGAACATGGCGCGCGCGCGCGGTGCCGCCTTCACCACGCCCTATTTCGAGTTCAGCTCGGTCCCCGTGGCCGCCCGAACCGCCGCCGGGCGCTTCACCGCCTGGGACGCGATCAACGCCGACGGCGTGCGCGTGGCCGTGTCGATGGGCACGGTGTTCGAAGAACAAGCCCGCGCGCATTTCCCGCGCGCGCGCCTGGTGTCGGTGCAAGCGCCGGCCACCGGCTTCCAGGAAGTGTTGTCCGGCCGCGCGGAATTGACGCTGACCAGCAATGTCGAGGCGTCCTCGCTGGTCCGGCGCTTCCCCGCCCTCACCTTGCTGGCCGGCGACGTCCAGCCGCGCAACCGCCGCCCGGCGGCGTTCATGATGGCGCAGGACGATCCGGTGTGGCTCAACTACGTGAACACCTGGGTCG
>JAMNXK010000285.1 GCA_023653245.1 Tagaea sp. | reverse complement strand
TGCCGGCCGCGCGCGCGCTGCTCGCGCCGGGCTTCGCGATGACGTTTCCCGGCGGCGCGCGCTTCGCCACGCTGGAGGAACTCGTCGCCTGGGCCAAGCCGCGCTATCGCTGGGTCAAGAAGAAGTACGAGCGCTTCGACGAATCGCGCGCCGCCGAGGGCGAAACGATCGTCTATTGCTACGGCACGCTTTACGGCGAATGGCCCGACGGCGCGGCCTTCGAGGGCATCCGCTTCATCGACCGCTTCGTCCTGCGCGACGGCAAACTCGCCGACCAGCAGGTGTGGAACGATCTGGCCGAAAGCCGCAAGGCCTAAGGGCCCCAGCGCAGCGTCAGATTCCCGCCCAGCCAGTTGACGGCGAATCCGCCGGGCGGGCGCAACGCGGCCAGGCGTGCCGCGAGCGCCGGATCGGGATGGCGCGCCTGGTAGATCTCGGCCCAGGCATACATCGCCGGCCCGATCCGGTCCGCGCCGACGAATTCTTGCGTGGCGCCGACGCGCGCGGCGACCGTCTGCGGCGCGTCCATTCCGGCCAGCACGAAACTCGCCAGCCGGGCCAAAGCGCCGCCGTTCTCGCTGGCCAGGGCCACGCCGTTGGCGGCGGCGATCGCTTCGGCAAGGACCAGCGGCTCGATCGAGAATTTGTGATAGTGCAGCGCCTTGGATTTGCGCGCGAGCTCGGCCGCGAGCGACCCGTCGGAACCGACCATGGCGAGCGCGCCGCGCGCGGCGGCGATCCCCCAATCGAACAAGGCGCGATCGCTCGACGCGGCCGCCGCCGCGAGGGCCGCCAGCGCCGCCCAGTTGACGTGGTTGTTCTGCTCGACGAAGGGCCGGCGCGCGTAATAGGGGACCATGGCCCAAGCCGCATCCGCGAGCCAGGTTTCGATGCGCGCGCGCTGCTCGGCCGGAATCTCGGTCGCGTCGGCGAGCGCGCCATAAGCCAGCGCGAGCGCCGCCAGCGTCCATTTGCGCTCGAAGCCGCCTTGGGTGGTGACGCGGCCGAGCATGGCCCCGGCGCTCGCCCAGGAATCGAGCCACTCCGCCAGGCAGGCGGCGACCGCCGGGTCGCGCGGCTGCGCGCCGAGATAACGGTCGGCCAAACGCCCGACGCCCGAATCCATCGCCGACAGCGGTGCGACGGCCCGCGCGCGCGCTTCGTACGCCGCCGGATCGACGATCGAGCCGGTCGGATCGTCGGCGCGATAGAATTGCTCGACCACGACGTCGCGCGGCGGGGCCGGCGGGCGAGGACAAGCGAAGGCCGAGGCGGCCGGCCGGCCCACGAGGGCACGCCGCGCTTGGGGATCCGGCGGCAGACGGAAGGGCGGGACGGCGCCCGATTCGGGCGTGCGTTCGAGTTCCAGCGCGCAGCGCCGCGGGCCGCGCGGCCCCTCGGCCCGGAGCTTCATGCCGTCGATCCGCCCGGCATATTTCAACGGCTTGCGCGTGTCGGCGATGTAGGCGCCTTCGATGCGCAAGCGCCCGTCCGGCGCCAGCGTCCCGGCCATTTCCTCGTAGCCGTCGCGCCCCGGCGTGCCGCGCGCGAGATCGAATTTTCCGCCGCGCAACACGAGCGACAGCGAATAGGAAAAAGCGGGCGACGGGAGCGACGCTTCGCAAACCACGCGGCCGGCATAAAGCCCGTCGCTCGCGAGCGCTGGCGTCGCCATCGCAATCAGCCCCGCAACGAAAACCCCGCGCATCGACCGCGCTCCGAACCGTTGGCCTGGACATGGCGCCCCGGCGGCGGCGACGCCGGCCACGTTCGGCGAAGCGTAGCGCGGGCGCCCGCAAATGGCGAGGCCGGCAACTCCGCTAGACCGGCTCGAGTTCCGAATCCCAATAGAGAAAGTCGCGCCAGCTCTCGTGCAGGAAATTGGGCGGGAAGCCGCGCCCGTTCTCCTGCAGCTGCAGCGAGGTCGGCGCGGACGGCGCGTGGCGCGGGAACATCCCCACCTCGTGCGGCAGATAGCTGCCTTTGGCGAGGTTGCAGCACGAGCAGGCCGTGACCACGTTGGCCCAGGTCGTGCGCCCGCCGCGCGAGCGCGGGATCACGTGATCGAAGGTCAAATCGTGCGCGGGGAAACCGTCGCCGCAATATTGGCAGACGAAGCGGTCGCGCAAGAACACGTTGAAGCGCGTGAAAGCCGGCCGGCGCGCGGCGGGCACGTATTCCTTGAGCGAGATCACCGACGGCAAGCGCATCTCGTGCGACGGCGAGCGCACGACCTTGTCGTATTCGGAGACGACGTTGACCCGGTCTTGGAACACGGCTTTGACCGCGTCCTGCCAAGACCACACCGACAGCGGAAAATACGACAGCGGCCGGAAGTCGGCGTTCAAGACCAGCGCTGGACAGGCATCGGCGGAAACGTACACGACGGGTATCGCTCCTTCGAAGACTCGAAGGTCGCCTTGCCGCCCCCACCCGGTCGTGCATCCCGGGCGATGGCGCCACGGCGTCCGTGAACTCGCAGACTCCACGAATTGTTAGGCGAATCGCCTCCGGAACACAATATGTCGGAAAGCCGCCATTGTTGCGGCTCGGTGAAATCTACGCGGTCAGCGTCCGGCCGAGGGCGCCCATCAGGAATTCGAGGCCGGCACCGATCCCGTCCTCGTCGATCGAGTGGGGCAGATCGGGGCACGCCAAGGTCTCGACCGAGACGCCGCTGGCGGCGAGGGTTTGCGCGGCCGCGTCCATCGCCTGGAAGGGCACGATCGGATCGGCGTCGCCATGCACGAGCAGCACCGGCGGGCGGGATTTGATCTCGGCGGCGAGGAGATCGGCCCCCACCAGCGAGCCCGAGTAGCCGACCACACCCGCGATCGCCACCGCCCGGCGCGGGGCGACGTGCAAGGACATCATCGTGCCCTGGCTGAAACCGAGCAGCGCGAAGCGTTCGGGCGGCAATTTCCAGCGCGCGAGTTCGGCGTCGATGAAGGCGTCGAGAATGGGTGCGGCGGCGCGCACGCCGGCGAGCACGCGCGAAGGATCGCGGTCGAGCAGCGAGAACCATTGCCGGCCATAGGGCGCCATGTCGCACGGGAAGGGCGCGTGCGGCGACACGAAGGCGGTGTTGGGCAAGGCGCGCGCGAAAATCGGGGCGAGCGAGATGAGATCGTCGCCGTCGGCGCCCAGGCCGTGCAGCAAAGCGACCGCGGAGTCCGGCGCGCCGCCGGCGGCCGGCCCGAATCGCGGACCGTCGAGATCGAACATCGACATGGCGCGGGCCTATAGCATGCTATTTCTCGCCCCGCGATGATCGTCACGCGTTTCGCCCCCTCGCCGACCGGGCCGTTGCATCTGGGCTCGGCCTATTCGGCGCTGTTCGCCCACGAGACCGCGCGCCGCGCGGGCGGGCGTTTCTTGCTGCGCATCGAGAATATCGATATCGGCCGCTGCCGGCCCGAACACGAGCGCGCCCTGCTCGAAGACCTCGCCTGGCTCGGTCTGCGTTGGGAAGAACCGGTGCGCCGGCAGTCCGAGCACATGCCCGAATACCGCGCGGCGTTGGAGCGGCTCGACGCGGCCGGCGTGCTCTATCCGTGTTTCTGCACCCGGGCCGACATCGCCCAAGCCGCGAGCGCGCCGCACGGGGCCGAACCGGTCTATCCCGGCACGTGCCGGGGCTTGGCGAAAGACGAAGCCGCCCGGCGCATCGCCGAAGGCCGGCCCTACGCGCTGCGTCTGGACGCCGCCAGAGCGATGGCGCAATGCGGGCCGCTCGAATGGCGCGATCGCGCGCGCGGCCGCTTCGCGGTGGATCTCGCCGACGACGTGGTGCTGGCGCGCAAGGATATCGGCACTTCGTATCACCTGGCCGTGACGCTCGACGACCATGTGCAGGGCATCACGCTGGTCACGCGCGGCGAAGATCTGCTCGCCGCCACGCCCATTCATCGGATGCTTCAGGCGCTGCTGGGGCTCGACGTGCCCGAATGGCATCACCATCGACTGCTGCACGACGAAACCGGCGCGCGCCTGGCCAAGCGTAAAGACTCAATATCTATCAAGACGTTACGTGAATCCGGCGAAACTCCGGCGGCTGTCATCGCACGCCTCGGCATCTCTATTGATTTTAGTTAAAATTTGAGGCAATATGGTCTTATGGGACGGATTCTGATTGCCTTGGCGATCTTCTATGCCGCACCCGTGTTGCTCGGGCTGGCGGCCTACGCGGTGCGCTGGGTCGTCGATCGGTTGGGCGACGCCGAGGATCGCTATCGCCGCAAGCCCGCGCAGATCGCCAAATAATCGGGATGCTCGGGCGCGATCAGCCCGTGGCGCACGAAGAAATCGATCAGAACCAGATTGCAGTTGAACTTGAAGTCGCGCGTCCGCTCGACCGT
>JAMNXK010000284.1 GCA_023653245.1 Tagaea sp. | reverse complement strand
TCATTCGCGCGCCGTCAATCCCGCTTCGACCAGCAGGTCCAAGGCTTCCTCGTAATCGGCTTCATCGACCGCCAAACGCCGGGGAAACGCGCCGATCGAGCCTTCGACGGCGGCGATATGCGCGTCGAGCAGCAGGAAATCGACGCGCGCGTCGCGCAGCAAGGCTTGCGCGAAGGACAAGGCGACGGGGTCGTTGGAGCGCAGCACTTCGCGCATTGATTCTCCCGGACGGCGCACTATGCTCGCGGGGAACTGGGGCGGGCAAGGGAAGGAATCCGGCAAGTGGCCGTCGTCGTCAATCTCGGAGGGGAGCGCAAGACCCCGCGCGCGGGCGGTGCGAAGAACGCGCTCCAGAACCTGCTGGCGCTGGTCGACGGGGATTTGAAGGCCGTCAACGAGACCATCGTGCGGCGCATGCATTCCTCGGTCGAACTGATCCCGCAGCTCGCGGGCCACATCGTGGCCGCCGGCGGCAAGCGCATGCGCCCGATGCTCACCCTCGCTTCGGCGCGGATGTGCGGCTATCGCGGCCAGCGCCATGTCGGGCTGGCGGCCTGCGTCGAGTTCATCCACACCGCCACGCTGCTGCACGACGACGTGGTCGACGCGAGCGACTTGCGCCGCGGCCGGGCGACCGCCAACGCGCTGTGGGGCAACAAGGCGTCCGTGCTGGTCGGCGATTTCCTGTTCAGCCGCGCGTTCCAGGTGATGGTCGAGGACGGCTCGCTCGCCGTGCTCGCCATCCTGTCCAACGCCTCGGCCGTGATCGCCGAAGGCGAGGTGCTGCAGCTCACCACCGCCAACGACACCGAAACCTCCGAACAGGCCTATCTCGAAGTCATCCGCGCCAAGACCGCCGCTTTGTTCGCCGCCGCCTGCCGCGTGGGTGCCGCCGTCGCCGAGCGGCCCAAGGCGGAGGAAGACGCGCTGGAAGCCTACGGCCTCAATCTCGGCATCGCCTTCCAGCTGGTCGACGACGCGCTCGACTACTCGTCGGACACCGCGACCATGGGCAAGGAAGTCGGCGACGATTTCCGCGACGGCAAGATCACCTTGCCGGTGGTGCTGTCCTTCCTGCGCGGGGACGAAGCCGAGCGCGAATTCTGGCGCCGGACCTTGGAGAAGCTCGAGCAAGGCGAGGGCGATCTGCCGCGCGCCGTCGAGCTCATGCGCAAGCATCGGGCGCTGGCCGACACGATCGAGCGCGCGCGCCATTACGGGCGCATCGCCAAGGATTCGCTCGGCATCTTCCCGGACGGTCCGGAAAAGCGCGCGCTCGTCGATCTGGTCGATTTCGCGATCGAACGCGCGTATTGACGCAAGGCGTGCGTCGCTCGTGCACTCCCAACCTCATGGTTCGACAAGCGCACCATGAGGTTGGGAAAGTAGGCCTCACCCTGAGCTTGTCGAAGGGCGAGGCCGGTCCAAGAACGTCGCCGCCGCCCTAACTTCCGATCACGCCGCTTCGGACAGCGCGCGGCCGACGGCCGTCTTGAGGCCCTCGGCGCCGGCGGCGACTTCGCCCGCCACCCCCGCCAGGCGAACGCTCGCTTCGCCCGCCCGCACGGCGGTGTCGGCCACCGCGGCGATCCGCGAGGAGACGTCGCGCGCCGCGTCGGTCGTTTCGACCACGTTGCGCGAGATTTCCCGCGTCGCCGACCCTTGTTCCTCGATCGCCGCGGCGATCGCCGAGGCGGTCTGGTCGATGGTCGCGATCGTGCGCTCGACCTCGCCGATGGAGGCGACGGCCGCTTCGGTCTGCCCGCGGATCTCCGCGATCTGTTTGGAGATGTCCTCGGTCGCGCGCGCGGTCTGATTGGCCAGCGACTTCACCTCGCCCGCGACCACGGCGAAGCCCTTGCCGGCCTCGCCCGCGCGCGCGGCTTCGATCGTGGCGTTCAACGCCAGCAGATTGGTCTGCGCGGCGATTTCGGCGATCAGCTTGGTCACGGCGCCGATGCGGATCACGGTTTCGGACAATTGCGCCACGGTTTCGCGCGCCCGCCCGCCTTTGTCGACCGCTTCGCGCGTGGTGGCGGCGGTGGTCGCGACTTGGCGGTTGATCTCGTCGATCGAGGCGGAGAGCTCGGTCGCCGCCGAGGCGACGGTCTCGGCGTTGCGCAAGGCGGCGTCGGCGGCTTCGGCGACTTTGCGGGAATCATCGGCGGTCGCGCGCGCGGATTGCGACATCGACTCGGCGAGCGCGGTCATTTCTTGCGTGCGAATCCCGACGTCGCGCGCGGCGCCGTCGGTCGCGTCGCGCACCGTGTCGGCCATGCGCGCCAACGCCGCGCGGCGCGCGGTTTCGGCCGCCGCGCGTTCTTCGGCCTGGCGCACGCGCGCCTTCTCGGCCGCGGCGAGATCGCCGCGGAACGCGGCCAAGGCGGCGGCGGCGGCGCCGATTTCGTCGCGCCGCGCGGCGTGGGGAATGTCGCCCGCGTAGTCGCCCGCCTGGACCGACTTCATGCGCGCGACGACCGCGCGCAAGGGCGCGGCGATACCGAAGCGTCCGATCGACAGGCCTAGGATCAGGCCGACCAACGCCGCCCCGATCGACAAGATCGGCAGCCAAAGAAGCTGGCGGGACAGCCGGCCGATCACCTCTTCGGTGGCGGCGTCGGCGGCGCGGGCCGAGCGATCGTAGAGTTCGGTGAGCGCGATGATCGCCTGGAGGATGCGGTCCGCGCCCTCGACGGCTTCGGCGCCCGCTTGCGCCCGCTCGCCGCGCTGCGCCAAGGCGACGACGCGATTGGCGATCGGCTTGTAGGCTTCGAGTTCGGCGCTCGCCTTGTCGGCGGCGGCCCGCGTCTCGGGATCGGCGAGCTTGGGCATGAGTTCGGCGAGATTGTCGCGGATCACGTCGTAATCCTTGGCGGCGGACGCGATCAGATCCGCGCGGCGCGCGTCCGGCAGCTCGAGGCCCAGGGCTTCGACGTTGCGCGCGAAGGAAATCGTGCTGGCGCCGATATAGCCCGTCGTTTCGACGTTGCGTGCGGCCGTGTTGACCTGTCTGGCGGCATCCCGGGCCTCGGTCAGGCTCCACACCGCGCCGCCCGCCATGGCCATGGCCAAGAGGCTGGGCGCGAGCACCGCAAGCAAGATTTTCCGCGGGATCGGCATATTGGCGAGCAAGGACATCGATCACTCCGAATGACGCATCGAATTTCATTTCGCGTAACGAAGACCCGACGTTACGCGCGTAACCTTCCGGGCCTATCCTCGCGAACCGCCGATACAACCCGCCGCAATACGAGGGCCCCATGGCCAAGCCGAATCTTATCGCCCGTTTGCTCCCTTGGGGTCTAGCCCTTTGGATTGCTTATGTCTTCGTCTGGTATCTGCAGTACAAATTCACCGGCGCGGACGGCTCGGTTTGGCTCTTCACCGTGCTGACCGATTGGCTGGGCGTATCGGGATACGAGAAGCCCATGCGCATCGGCGTCGGCTCGGTCGAATTGCTCGCGGCGATTTTGGTGCTGTATCGGCCGACTCAGGCCTTGGGCGGGGCGATGGCGACCGGCATCATGACGGGTGCCATTTTCTTCCATCTCGCCACGCCCTTGGGCATCGATCCCTACGAGGATGGCGGCAAGCTGTTCACCGAAGCCTGCCTCGTGTGGCTCTCGGGCCTAATCATTCTGTGGATTCGCCGTCACGAAGCGATCGAGATGGTGCGCCGCCTACCGGTGGTGGGCCGCTACGCCGATACGCTGGCGCGCTTCGCGTGAGCGCCGTCCCCCAGAAGAAGCCCCGCGATCCGCGCCTGGATTTCTTCCGGGGACTGTCGCTGCTGGCGATCTTCTTCGCCCATATCCCCGGCGGCTGGGCGCGCGAGTTGATCTGGGCGCGCTTCGGCCTGTCCGACGCGGCGCATGTCTTCGTGTTCATCTCCGGCTTCGCGGCGGCGATCGCCTTCGGCGGAACCTTCGTCAAGATGGGCTTCCTCGCCGGAACGGCGCGCATCGCTTGGCGCGTGTGCCAGCTCTACGCCTGTCACTTGGCGCTGTTCTTCCTGGCGCTGTTCCTGGTCGCCGCGTTCGAGCTCGACTACGCGGACTATCTGGGCATCGAAGGCTTCTTCGCCGATCCGATTTCGAGCATCGTCGCGCTGTTCACGCTGCGCTACGTGCCGACCTATTTCGACATCCTGCCGCTCTACATGCTCGTGCTGGCGAGCGTGCCGCTGGTGATGGCGCTGGCGCGCGTGCATCCGGGGCTGGTGATCGCGCTGTCGGTCGCATCGTGGAGCTTCGTGCAAGCGACGGGGTTCAATCTTCCGGCGGGCGAAGGGCGGGGCTGGGGCTTCAACCCGCTCGCTTGGCAGCTGATCTTCCTGGCGGGCTTCGCCTTCTCGCGCGGCTGG
>JAMNXK010000283.1 GCA_023653245.1 Tagaea sp. | reverse complement strand
GCGCCGGAATCGGCGTAGTCGTAGAACATGCGCGGCACGCGGCGTTCGGCCAGACGGCGCAGATCTTCGATGGTTGTGATGACGGCCATGGCGACTCCCCGGGTTGCCGGGGAATGTGCCGCGTGCTTCACGCGCTGGCAACCCACTCGGCGAAGGCGGCGACGCGGCTATCCTTCGCCGCCGCCTGGGGATGGACGATCCAATAGGCGAAGCCCGACGGCAATTCGAGCCCGAACAGCTTGACCACGCGGCCCAAGGCCAGGTCGTCGGCCAGCGGGATCGAGCGGCCCACCGCGACACCTTGTCCCAGGCGCACGGCCTGGAAGATGGCGCTCGAATCCATGAAGCCCGGCCCGCGCTTGGCCAGATCGCGCGGCAGGCCCAGAAGATCGAGCCACGGTTCCCACGCCAACCGCGGCTCGCTGCGCCCGGCACTCGTATCGTGAATCAAGGTGGCGCGCGCGAGGTCCGAAGGCCGGCGCAAGCCCGGCCGCGCTTGGATCAGCGCCGGGGCCGCGGCCAGAAACAGCGTCTCGCGCGCGAGCAAGCGGGCGGCGAGGCCGGCGGGTGCGTCCTTGGCATAGCGGATGGCGAGATCCACGCCGTCGCGCGCGAAATCGACATAGGCGATGTCCGAACGCACATGCACGTCGATCTCGGGATAGAGACGGCGGAAGGCCGGCAAACGCGGCACCAGCCAGTTGGTCGCGAAGCCCGGCAAAACCGAGATCACGATCCTGCCGGTGCGCGGCCGCGCACCGAGCGCGCGTGCCGCCGCCGCCAGGCGATCGAAACCGTCGCTGAGACCGGGAAGGAACGCCGCCCCCGAATCGGTCAGCGCCACGCCGCGCGGATGGCGGCGGAACAGCGCCACGCCCAACGCGGCTTCGAGCTGGGCGACCTGCTGGCTCACCGCCGCCGGCGTCACGCCCAGCTCGGCGGCGGCGGTCTTGAATCCGCCGGTCCGGGCGGCGGCTTCGAAGGCGCGCAAAGCGCCCAAAGGCGGGAGTTTTCGCGACATAGACAGGCTAAGCCTTGGCTTCGAAAAACCCGGTTGCGCAGCCGGGCGGCGGCGCGATACCGATGCGCATGCCGATCTTGTACGACAATCTTTCTTCGGGCAACGCCTACAAGGTGCGGCTGATGCTGCACAAGCTGGGCTTGGCCTATACGCGGATCGAGATGGATATCGATCGAGGCGCGACGCGCACGCCCGAATTCCTGGCCCACAACCCGGATGGGCGCATTCCGCTGCTCTGGCTGGACGACGGCACCAAGCTGCCCGAGTCCAACGCGATCCTCGCTTTCCTCGCCACGGGCACGCCGCTCTTGCCCGAGGCGCCGATGGAATTCGCCCAGACGCTGCGCTGGCTCTTTTGGGAGCAGTACAGCCACGAGCCGAATGTCGCGACGGTGCGTTACTGGCTGACGCATGGCGTGGAGATGACGCCATATCGGAAGCTGGCGCTCGACGACAAGCGCGCCAAGGGGATCGCGGCGTTGGGCGTGATGGAAACCCATCTCGCCGTCCGCCCGTTCTTCGTCGCGGACCGCTTCACGATCGCGGATATCGCCCTCTACGCCTATACGCATGTCGCCGAGGAAGGCGGGTTCGATCTCAAGCCCTATCCGGCGCTGCGCGATTGGCTCGCGCGCGTCGCGGATCAGCCCCAGCATATTCCGATCACGTACGCGGGCTGAGACGGCAAAATCGTCACCCCGGGCGAAGCGAAGCGGAGACCCGGGGTCTTGCGACGACAAGGATGTGTTGCACTAGACCCCGGATCGGCGCGATGGCTTCGCCGTCGCTGGTCCGGGGTGACGGGCTAGTTGCGCGGCGTGACGGCGGCGGGCAACAGCAGCCAGTAACGCCCGCGCGCGCGCATGCGCCCCGCGCGTTCGGCGGCGTCGGCCCCCGCACCCCAGAACACGTCGCCGCGCACCACGCCCCGGATGGCGCCGCCGGTGTCTTGCGCCATCATCGCCCGGCGCACGCGCAGCGCGGGGTCGAGCGGATCTTCGGCGTCGAGCCAAATCGGCACGCCCATCGGCAGGAAGGCGCGGTCCACCGCCAGCGAGCGCCCAGGCGTGAGCGCCACCCCTTCGCTGCCCAGCGGCCCGTCGCCGTCGAGCACGCGGAAGAACACGTAAGACGGGTTGCTCTCCATCACCGCGCGCGCTTGCGAAGGATTGGCGGCGAGCCAGGCGCGGATCGATTGCATGGACACGCTCTCGCGCGTCAGCGCGCCGCGCTCGATCAGCGTGCGGCCGATGGCGACGTAAGGATGGCCGTTCTGTGCCGCGAAGCCCAGACGCAAAACCCGGCCGTCCGGCAAGGTCACGCGGCCCGAGCCTTGGATCTCGAGGAAAAACGCGTCGACCGGATCGTCGACCCAGACCAGCACGTCGGTGCGCCCGTCGAGCGCGCCGGCGTTGATTCGATCGCGCGCCGCGTAGGGCCGCAGCGCGCCGTTTTGGACCGACCCCGCCACGCGCTGGCCGCGCAATTCGGGCCTGAATTCGCCCAGATCGACGGTGACCAAATCGGCCGGGCGGGCGTGCAGCGGAATCGTGTAGCGCCCGCCGCGCGTCAACGAGCCGCGGAGGTCGGGCTCGAAATAGCCGGTGAACAGCCCTTCGGGCCCGTTGGCCTGGTCGGCGATCGCATAGGCGCGGAACGATGTTTCCAGGAACGCGCGCGCGGCCGTGTGATCGCCCACGCCGATCGCGGCGGCTTGCGCGCACGGGGCGCGCCAGTCGCGCACGCGACCGGCGAGGCCCAGATCGCGATCCTCGGGCAAGCGCGCCAGCCGGGCGCAGCTGCGCGCGAGCGCGGGCAGAAATTCGGCGTGGCGGTCCAGCGTCCAGCCCGGCAGCTCGGCGAGGTTCGCCGGCGTCAGCGCGAGCTTCGGCGCCGGCGGAGCGGGCGGCGAAACGACCGCGCGCGGCGCGCAAGCCGCGAGCGTCGCGACGAGCAGAGCCGCGAGCGCGCGGCGCAAGTTCAGGCCGGTTCCTCGGTGCGCACCAGCGCCCAATTCGGGTCGCGGCTGCGCGTGTCGCGCGCGAAGGTCCATTGGTCGATGACGCGCAAGACCTTGGCGGCCTCGCCCTCGACCACGTTGCCGTCGGCGTCGCGGGTGACGTTGACCTGCTCGGACACGAACTTCACCGTGACCATCGCGTCGCGATTCTCGAGCTTGGCGTCGACGATCTCGGCGGTGCGGATGCCGACCAGCGTGGTCTCGAGCGTGTGCTTGGCGGCCAGGCGATCTTTGATCGCCCCTTCGAAGCCTTGATACACGTCTTGCGCCAGCAGCGGCTTGAGCGTGGCCGTATCGCCCTGGGCGAAGGCGAGCACGATCATCTCGAAGGCACCCTTCGCACCCTCGACGAACCCGGCCGCGTCGAACGACGGATCGGCGCGCCGGATAGCGTCGATACCGGCGCGCAAAGCGGGGTTGCCGGACGTATCCGCACCGGCGGTCGTGTTCGCCGACTCGGCCGGCGTTTCGGCCGGACGCGGGGCGCCGGGGAACGGCGTCACGTTGTCGGGCATCTGCTCGGCGCGTTCGATCGTGCGCTCGGGCGGGCGGGCGCGCCAGCGCTCGGCATCCTCCGCCCCCGTGCGCTTGCCCAAGACCGAGCGCAAGCGCAGGATCAGAAAGCCCGCGACCGCCGCGAACAACACGATATCCAGAAATGCCAAATCGCCCATCGGCGCAGTCCGTCCGCGGTTGGGGGGTCGTAAAACCGTGATCGCACTATAAATAAGCCCGATGCGGCCTTAGAACAAGCGTCGCCAAGTTTCTTTTCGCCGCCGCTCCAACCGTCATGGCCCGGCCCCATGTTCTTGATTCGCCACGGACAATCGGAATTCAACGCGATCTACTCCCGAACCCGGGTCGATCCCGGGATTCCCGATCCCAAGCTGACCGAGGAAGGCCACCGCCAAGCGCGCGCCGCCGCGCGCACGCTGGCGGGCCATGGAATCGAGCGGTTGATCGCCAGCCCCTATACCCGCGCACTCGAAACCGCGACGATCATCGCCAAGGAATTGGGCCTGGCCATCGAGGTCGAGCCGCTGGTGAGCGAGCGCGCGGCGTTCCATTGCGATATCGGCACGTCGCCCGCCGAACTCGCGCGGCGCTTTCCCGAGCTCGCCTTCGATCACCTCGCCGATCCGTGGTGGCACGACCATATCGCCCTCGGGATCGACGAGAGCGAGGCCCAGGTCAACGCGCGCGGCGACGCGTTCCGGGCGCGCGCCGCCCGGCTCGCGGAACGCGACCGTATCTGCGTGGTCACCCATTGGGGCTTCATCCGGGCGCTGACCGGGATCGAAGCCAAGAACGGCGAAATCCTGC
>JAMNXK010000282.1 GCA_023653245.1 Tagaea sp. | reverse complement strand
CCGCGTGGCGGTTGGCGCGCACGACGCGGCTCTTCGAATCCGTTTCGAGAATCGCCAGCCGCGCGCCGTCCACGGCGCGGCGCAGGAAATCGGAATCGAAATCGTCGGGTTCGGCGCTCATTCGAGCGCGGACTTTAGCGTCCGAAACGCGACGATACGAGTCGTCCAAGTGCAGGCCCCGCTTCGCGATTTGCGAATCGCCGGCGCACCCCAAACCGAAACCCCCGCCTTTTCGGGGCGGGGGTTGGGTCGTCTAGGTGTTCATCGCCTCGAAGAAATCCTTGTTGGTCTTCGAGTGCTTGAGCTTGTCGATCAGGAACTCCATCGCGTCGGTCGTGCCCATGGGCATCAGGATGCGGCGCAAGACCCACATTTTCGACAGCACGGCCTTGTCGACCAGCAGCTCTTCCTTGCGCGTCCCCGATTTGGTGATGTCGATCGAGGGGAAGGTGCGCTTGTCGGCGAGCTTGCGGTCCAGGATGATTTCCGAATTGCCCGTGCCCTTGAACTCTTCGAAGATCACTTCGTCCATGCGGCTGCCGGTATCGACCAGGCCGGTGGCGATGATGGTCAGGCTCCCACCTTCTTCAATATTGCGCGCGGCACCGAAGAAGCGCTTGGGGCGCTGGAGCGCGTTGGCGTCCACGCCGCCGGTCAGCACCTTGCCGGACGAGGGAACGACCGTGTTGTAGGCGCGCGCCAATCGCGTGATCGAGTCCAAAAGGATCACGACGTCGCGCTTGTGCTCGACCAGGCGCTTGGCCTTTTCGATCACCATCTCGGCGACTTGGACGTGGCGCTGCGCGGCTTCGTCGAAGGTCGAGGAAACGACCTCGCCCTTGACCGAGCGGATCATGTCGGTGACTTCCTCGGGCCGCTCGTCGATCAGCAGCACGATGAGGTAGACGTCGGGGTGGTTGTGGGCGATCGCGTGCGCGATGTTCTGCAGCATCACGGTCTTGCCCACGCGCGGCGGGGCGATGATCAGGGCGCGCTGGCCTTTCCCGATGGGCGAGATCAGATCGACGATCCGGCCCGTGATGTCGCGGCGCGGGCCGGGCGCGTTTTCCTTGCGCTCGGTCCGGCGCGCCGAAAGCGTGCCCTTCAGCGCCACGGCTTCCTCGTCGCCTTGCGGGCGGCGCGGCGCCTTTTTGGGGATCGGCGGGGGGGCGGCCTCGGGGCTGTCGTCGGCGATTTCCAGCTGCAGGCGCGAGGTCGGGTAGAACGGCGTGAGATTGTCGAAATTGATGCGATGGCGCGCGGTCTCGGGCTCGTCGAAATTGATCTTGCGCACCGTGGTGATGGCGAAATAGCGCTCGCCGTCCTTGGGCGCCTTGATCTGGCCATCGACCGTGTCGCCGATGCGCAAGGCATGGCGGCGGATGATCTGCGGGGCGACGTAGATGTCGTCGGGCCCGGGCAGATAGTTGGATTCGGGGCTGCGCAGGAAGCCGAACCCGTCGGGCATGATCTCGAGCACGCCGTCGCCGTAGATCGCCACGTCGTTGTCGGCCATCCGCTTGAGGATGGCGAACATCATGTCCTGTTTGCGCAGCGCCGAGGCGCCTTCGATCTGCAATTCCTCGGCGAAGGCCAGAAGGTCGGCCGGGCTTTTGCGCTTCAATTCCTGGAGATTCATATCGTGCGTTGTCCGAAGGAGGGGGAGACGGCCGCAAGGGGATTCGAGGATCCGCGTCCCGCCGGACCCGGCTTCGAGGCGATCCGCGATTCCCGGGAGACGGGACGAATGCCCAAGCGGGCATTCCAAGGATCGCTTGTGTCGGCGGGAAAATCGGCCGCTGGAAAGCGCGGCCTCGAAGACGGGGGTGACCCCCATCCGTCGATCAATCTAGCGATTTCGCGCCCGAAGTCAATCCCCGCTTCGCCGCCGGTCGGCCGCCAAGTCCTTCGTTCAAAACGGTTTTACGATCACCAACAAAACGATCACGATCATCAGGACGGTCGGCACCTCGTTGTGCAGCCGGTAGAAGCGCTGCGGCCGCGTGTTCCGGTCGGCGGCGAAATCCTTGCGCCAGCGCGCTTGCAGGTGATGGTGCCAAGTCATCGCGACCACGCAGGCGAACTTGGCCAACAGCCAGCCGCTCGACCAGTCTTGGGCGCTGGCGAGCAACAGGCCGAACGCCCAGGTCGCCACCATCGCCGGGTTCATGATCGCGCGCAGCAGGCGGCGCTCCATGACCTTGAAGACCTCCGAGGTGTGCGAGCTCGCCGGCGCGTCGCAGTGATAGACGAACAGCCGCGGCAGATAGAGCAGCCCCGCCATCCACGCGATCGCCGACACCACGTGCAGCCATTTGATCCAGTCATAGGCCGCGTAGACGAAGTCCTGCATCACGCCCAACAAGATGACTCCTCCAAAAAATCTTCGCGTCCCGTCCAAATGCCACTTGTCCGCCGCAATTGGGTGATTCACTATACAAGCGCACCGGGCGGCGCGGAATTCGATGTCGCGACGCCGGCCCTATCCCGATGGAAGCGTTCCGGATTTCCCGGAACCGCGCATGACAGGCGCAAAAGGACGCCGTGCGTAAACCCCTCGCCATGTCCCCGAACCCCCTTCTCGCCGCTCTCGTCCTCGTTTTCGCCTTCCTGCTGCCCGCCGCCGCGCCGCGCGCCGAAAACCCCGCGCGCAGTATCGCCGTCTACGGCGATTCGCTCGCCGACGGGGTGTGGGACGGCTTCACCCGCGTGCTCAAGCGCGAACCCGGCGGCTGGACCGCCCAGCGCCGCTCGGCGATCGGCACCGGCCTGACGCGCGCCGATTTCCTCGCGTGGCTCGAGCAGATCGAGCGCGACTTCCAAGCGGCGCCCGCGCGCCATGTCGTGATCATGGTCGGGCTCAACGATCTGCGCGATTTCCGCGACGAGCGGCGCGGCCGCGTCTACGGCACGCTCGACTGGGACGCGGCCTATAGCCGGCGCATCGAAATCTTGGTCGAGCGCTTGCGTCAGCACGCCGAGAACGTGATCTGGATCGGCCTGCCGGTGTTCCGGCGGCCCGAGCAGAACGAGGGCGGACGGCGCTTGAGCGATCTTTACGCCACCGTGGGCGCGCGCGCGGGTGCCGCGTTCATTCCGATCTACGACGATTTCCTGTCGCCCGACGGCGGCTACGCCACGCATCTGAACGTCGCCGAAGGCCGCGTGCGCCAAGTGCGCGGCGAGGACGGGCAGCATTTCATCGGCGTGGGCTACGAGATGATCGCGGCCAAGGCGCTGGCCGAGATCAAACGTCTGGAAGCGCGCAAGGCGGAAGCGGCCTTGCGCGCCCCCGCCGCCGCCGCCGAGTGACATGAAGGGACGGGTCGCGGCCTTCGCGGCATTGGCGCTGCTCGCGGCTTGCGCGCCGCCGCCCGCCCCGACCCCGGCACCTCCGGCCGCGCAGATCCCGGTTCCGCCGGCCGAGCCTTCGCCCCCCGGCCCCGCCGAAGAAATCGCCCCGCGCGCCACCGCGCTGATGGCCGCGATGGTGCCCGGTGCGGCGGCGCCGCGGCCGCGCGTCGCATCCCCGCTCGATCCGTTCTTCGCCGATCTCGCCGCCCTCGAAGCGGGCCGCCGGACGCGCGTGAATATCGTCCAGATCGGCGACAGCCACACCGCCGGCGACGTGATGTCCGCGCGCTTGCGCGAGCTTCTGCAAAGCAAATTCGGCGCGGCCGGCCGCGGCTGGCTGCCGCCGGGCCGGCCCTATCCGGGCGTGCGCCATCCCGGGCTCGCGATCCTGGAAACCGGGCGCTGGACCTACGATCTGTCGCTGAGCCCGCGCGCCACCGGCCCGTTCTCGCTCGCCGGCATCGCGGCGAAAACGTCGCTCGCCAACGCCTCGCTCGCCCTCGAATCGACCGAGGAACGCGGCTTCGACGAAATCTTCGTCGCCTTGCGCCCGCGCGTCGACGGCGGCCGCGTGCGGATTTCGGCCGACGGGCGCGATCTCGGCACCATCGACACCGCGCGCTTGCGCGGCGAGGTCGAGATTTTCCAGCGCAAGGTCCCGCGCGGCACGCGATCGTTGCGCGTCACCACGCTCGACCGTAAGCCGGTCACGCTGCTCGGCTGGGGTGTCGAGCGCGCCGAGCGCGGCATCGTGCACGATTCGCTGGGCGTGGTGGGGGCGAGTTTCCTCACCACCTTGCGCTGGGACGAAGCGGCCGCAGCGCGCGAACTGGCCGTGCGCGATCCCTCGCTGGTGATCCTGGTCTTCGGCACCAACGAGGGCTTCCGCAACGATCTCGAGCTCGGCGCCTATTCGGATGCGCTGAGCGCGCGCGTGCGCGCCGTGCGCGCGGCGGCCCCGCGCGCCGCGATATTGGTCGTGGGTCCGCCCGACGCGGCGCGCAAGCTCGAT
>JAMNXK010000281.1 GCA_023653245.1 Tagaea sp. | reverse complement strand
CGTGGCGTAGCCCGCCGACATCTCGCTCTTGTTGCCCGTCGACACGACCATGTGGCCGAATTTGTTGGATAGCGCCATCAGCGTCAGCCCGCGCGCGCGCGACTGGATGTTCTCCTCGGCCACGCCGGAATTCGTGCCGGCGAAAAGCGGCGCCAGCATCGCGCCGAAGGCGTCGACGGCCGGCTCGATCGACACGACGTCGTAGGCGATGCCGAGCAGCTTGGCGCACGCGGCCGCGTCGTCGAGGCTTTCTTGGGAGGTGTAGCGCGAGGGCATCATCACCGCGCGCACCTTGTCGGGGCCGAGCGCGTCGGCGGCGATGGCGGCGGTCAACGCGGAATCGATTCCGCCCGACAGGCCCAGTATCGTGCCGGGGAAGCGGTTCTTGGCCACGTAGTCGCGCAAGCCCAGCACGAGCGCGGCGTAGATCGCCGCCAGCCCTTCGGGCGGCGTGGCGCGCGGGCCTTCGGCGCAAGCCCAGCCTTGCGCGCCCTTCTCCCAGCGCGTGAGCGACACGTCTTCGGCGAAAGCCGGCGCCTGGGCCGCCAAGCCCGCGTCCGCGCCCAGCACGAACGACGCGCCGTCGAACACCAGCTCGTCCTGCCCGCCGATCTGGTTCACGTAGACGAGCGGCAATCCGGTCTCGCCGACGCGGCGCGCCGCGAGCCCCTTGCGCTCGTCGAGCTTGCCGGTCTCGAACGGGCTGCCATTGGGCACGACCAGGATCTCGGCCCCGCTCTCGGCCAGGCATTCGGCCGAATCCGCGAACCACATGTCCTCGCAGATCATGAGCCCGAGCCGCAGCCCGCGGAACACCACCGGCCCGGGCAGCGGCCCGGCGGCGAACACGCGCTTCTCGTCGAACACGCCGTAATTCGGCAGATCGTGCTTGTGGCGCAGCGCCACGATCTTACCGCCATCGAGCAGCAGGCCGGTGTTGTGGAGCTTGCCGTTCTCGACCCAGGGCGAGCCCACGATCATGCCCGGCCCGCCATCGGCGGTGTCGGCGGCGAGCGAGTCGACGGCCGCGCGGCACGCTTGCTGGAAGGCGGGCTTGAGCACGAGATCCTCGGGCGGATAGCCCGACACGACGAGCTCCGGGAACACGACGAGTTCGGCGCCGAGCGACGCGGCGCGCGCGCGCGCGGCACGGATGCGCGCGAGATTGCCCGGAACGTCCCCGACCTTGGGGTCGATCTGGGCGAGCGCCAGCGCGAGCCGCGCGCTCACGGCTCGGCCGCGTCCATGGCGGCCTTCTTGATGCCGACCATCTTGTCGAGATAGGCGAGCATGAGGGCCGACACGATGAACGCCATATGGATGACGACGAGCATGATCAGCTTGTCGGTCGGGATATCCTTGACGTCGAGAAACGCCTTGAGCAGATGGATCGAGGAGATCGCCACGATCGACGAGGCGAGCTTGATCTTGAGCGAGCCCGCGTCGAGCTTGCCGAACCACGACAGGCGGTCCTTGACGCCGTCGATGTCGAGCCGGCTGACGAAATTTTCGTAGCCCGAAATCACCACCATCACGATCAGGTTCGCGACCATCACCATATCGACCAGGCCCAACACCGCCAGGACCAAACGGGATTCGTTCATGCCCCACAGATCGGTCGAGAGGTGCAGAAGTTCCTGGAAGAACTTGGCCGTCAGCAGCGCCATCACGACGATAAGGCCGATATAGAGCGGCGCCTGCAGCCAGCGGCTGGCGAAGATCATCCGCTCCATGACGCGTTCGAAACCACCCATGTCCGAGTCCTATTTGCGCAAAAGGAATTCGCGGCCGACCTTCACCGACGGCACGCCGTCGTACTCGACGATGTCGGAGGTCGCGTAGGTCTCGGTCCAGATGTCGGGCAGGTACGAACCCGTGCCGACCACGTCGATGGGCGCGTTGGCCACCGCCATGGTCTTGCACTTGGCCGGCGTGAAGCCCGACGAGGCGACGATGCGCGCCTTGGGAAAGCCCGCGCGGTCGAGTTCTTCGCGCATGTGCCAGATCGCCGCCGCCGACACGCCCGTGCCGGTGAGATGCCTGAGCTCGGTTTCGGTGCGGTAGCCGCGCAGCGACAAAGGCGCGTTGCGCTCGAGCACCGCGTAGGCTTGCGGCAGGTCGAGCCCTTCCATGTAGCGCCCGCCATGCGTGTCCAGGCGCACCGACAGCCGCCCTTCGGCGGCGAGATCGGGAAAGCGCCGGCACACGGCCAGCGCGTCGGTCACTTCCTTGCCGAAATAATCGACGAGCACGGTCATCGTGTCCGCCGGGAAGGCTTCGTGGAACATCTCAGCCGCGCGCAAGGTCGAGCCCGCGTAGCCGATCAGCGCGTGGGGCATCGTGCCGAAGCCGCGCGGCTGGCCGAAAAAATGCGCGGTCGCGTCGGTCGCGTTGCCCATGAAGCCCTTGGCACCCACTTCGCGCTGCGCCGCCATCGAGCCGACGGAAGCCGCGTAAGCCATCATCTCGGCCATCTCGCCGCCCGCGCAGTGCCGCGCGTCCATGGCGAGGAACGCGGTCTTCGGCAGATCGACGCACATCTGGTAGGCGTTGTAGGCGGCCACGCACGCGGGGCCGAGCTTCTGCAGATAGAGCGTCTCGAGATCGACGAGGTGGAACAGCGAGCCCGAAAGGTAAAGGATCGGATCGCCGGCGCCGACCCACTCGCCTTCCTTGTGGCGCAGATCGATGCCGATCTTGGTGCCGCGCGCGGCGGCGATGCCTTCGATCCACTCGATCGCCAGGCGCGGCGCGCACACGATCGGGCGGCGCATGAAGACCGCGTAGGTCACGCGCTTGTCGCCGAAGCGCTCGACCGTCGCTTTCGTCTTCACGAAATAATGGTCGGTCAGACTCCTTATCTCGCCGGCGGCGGGATAAGGAGGCGGCGCGGGCGCGCGGCCGTCGGCCATGGCGGACTCCTCAGTCGTTGGCGGCGGCGGCGCGCATCGGGATGGCGCGGTCGCGCAGACGGTCGGCGATCAGGAAAGCGAGTTCGAGCGCCTGGCCGCCGTTGAGCCGCGGGTCGCAATGCGTGTGATAGCGGTCGCCCAGCGCCGCGTCCTGGATGGCTTCGGCCCCGCCCGTGCACTCGGTCACGTTCTGGCCGGTCATCTCGAAATGCACGCCGCCCGCGTGCACGCCTTCGCCGCGCGCCACGTCGAAGAAGCCGCGCATCTCGCCCAGGATGCGGTCGAAGGGCCGCGTCTTGTAGCCCGACGCCGATTTGATCGTGTTGCCGTGCATGGGATCGCACGACCACACGACCTTGCGGCCCTCGCGCGCCACGCGGCGCATCAACGCGGGCAGCTTGGCGCCGACCTTGTCGTCGCCCATGCGCGCGATCAGCGTCAGGCGCCCGGGCTCGTTCTCGGGGCTGAGGATGTCGATCAGGCGGATGAGCTCGTCCGGGTCGCTGCTCGGCCCGCATTTGAGGCCGATCGGGTTCTTCACGCCGCGGGCGAATTCGACATGCGCGCCGTCGAGCTGACGCGTGCGGTCGCCGATCCAGATCATGTGGGCGGAGGTGTCGTACCAATCGCCCGTGGTGGAATCGACGCGCGTCAGCGCTTCCTCGTAGGGCAGGAGCAGCGCTTCGTGGCTGGTGAAGAACGAGGCTTCGCGGATTTGCGGCGCGGAATCGGGCGTGATCCCGCACGCTTCCATGAAGCGCAGCGAATCCGAGATGCGATCGGCGAGTTCGCGGAACTTCTCGCCCGCCGGCGAACGATCGACGAAGCCGAGCGTCCAGCCGTGCACGCGGTGCAGATCCGCGTAGCCGCCGCGCGCGAAGGCGCGCAGCAGGTTCATCGTCGCGGCCGACTGGCCGTAGACCTGGACCATGCGCTCGGGATTCGGCGCGCGCGCGGCCGGATCGAACTCGATGCCGTTGATGATGTCGCCGCGATAGGCGGGCAGCGTTTTGCCGCCGATCGTCTCGTCGTCCGACGAGCGTGGCTTGGCGAACTGCCCGGCCATGCGCCCGACCTTCACGACCGGCAGCCCGCCCGCATACATCAGCACGACGGTCATCTGCAGGATGACCTTGAACGTGTCGCGGATATTGTTGGCCGAGAACTCGGCGAAGCTTTCGGCGCAATCCCCGCCTTGAAGCAGCACGGCCTTGCCCTCGGACACGGCGGCGAGCTGCTTCTTGAGGTCGCGCGCCTCGCCCGCGAAGACCAGCGGCGGATAGGACGCGAGCTTCTTCTCGACCGCGGCGAGCACGGACGGATCGGGATAGGTCGGGATTTGGCGCGCGGGCCGCGCGCGCCAGCTATCGGGCGTCCACTTGGCAGGCATGATTTATCCCCAACGAAGTCGGCTACCCTACAATCCGGCCTTCGCATCCGCAACGGGGCGGGTTTT
>JAMNXK010000280.1 GCA_023653245.1 Tagaea sp. | reverse complement strand
GCCGTGGGAGCCGAAAGATCCGGCGGCGCAAGCGCCCGCGCAATCGGATATCCGCGATATGGCGTGGCGCCCGGGTCGCGATGGCGAAGCCCAGCCGATGCCGCTGCCGCACAAAATCCGCACACCCGAGGAAGAGGCGCGCGACATCGTGCCGATCTCCTACGACACCCGCGCCGGAACGCAAGCGCCCGTCCACGATGACTTCGGAGCCGAGGGCGCGGCGGACGACGAAGATGAGGTCGAACTGGAGATCAACGAAGACGAAGACGGCGACGACGAGACCGCCAATTCGGATTTGCGAGCGAGCACACGCGACGGCAGCTATCGGGTCGCGAGTGGTCCGGCGACGACGATGACCGACGCCACCCCGCAACCGGCCGCGCCAAGCCGGCCGGCACGGCCGAGCGTAACGCGGCGCGAGAATGCTTGGGTCTATGACGATCCCAACGACATCAAGGAGCGCGCGCGCCAGAACGGCGGCAGGCTCGGCCGCAACCGGCAATGCGTTGCCTTGTTGCAAGGCACCAACCCTGAGCTCGGCCACACCACGACCTGGCGTGCCGGCGATCAAGTCCGCGGGCCCGGCGATCCGCCTTTGAAGCCCGGCACGGCGATCGCCACGTTCGCGCCGGACAAGAACGCGAACGGCGAACTGCGTTATCCGTCGCCCGAAGGTCAAACGCGCGCGGAGGGCGAGCGTATCCGCCGCCATGCGGGGATCTTTACCCGATATGGGACGCATAACGGCCGTGAAGGTATATGGATGGTAGATCAGTACGCACAGCCTGGAGGACAAGTCCAAGAACGCTTCCACCCCTTCGAGAGGCGACCTGGAGAACGTGGTTATGGCGGCAGGGAATTCTCTGTCATACGCTCGAGCAAGTGACCTGGCGACGATCTTGCTGACGCTCGGACTGGCCGCCGCAATCGCGGCGGCCGGTTTCTCGACTCGTCTGTTGGCGCAGACCTTGGCGGTTACCGAGTGTCCGCGCCTGTCGCCGGCCGATGAGCGCACACGTCTCGTCGCTCTCTCTATTCTTCACGACGGCGATGTGGAGTTCGGCTACCCAACGCCCGATGTCGAGGAACGGCGCGGGCGCCGCGTGTATCGAATGAACGACTTCGAAGTGTCCGAATTCCGGAACGCATCGCTTGAGTGCTTTTACGCGACGACGATGACTGGACCGCGTACTTCGCATCGGATCCGGATTCCCGGCCTCCTGCTACGCTGCGAATCGGAAGAGTTGCCTCCCCGAAGCATTCGGTCGCCGCCGGACCCTGGCGATCGCTTCTGGTGCACCTCGCGGATCGAGGTGCGCGCGCGGTGACCCCGGGCACCGCCATCGCCTCGTTCGCGTCGAACAAGAACGCGCACGGCGAACTGCGTTATCCGTCGCCCGAAGGTCAAACGCGCGCGGAGGGCGAGCGTATCCGCCGCCATGCGGGGATCTTCATGGGATACGGCGAGCAGGGCGGCCGGCCGGGCATCTTCATCCTCGATCAGTTCGATGGGACGGGGCGGCGACAGACAAGAGATCAAGGTGAAGCCAGAATACGCTTCTTGCCCTTCGAGCGCTCTCAGGGTGAAAGCGGATACAGCGCGCGCGAGTTCCACGCGATACACCCCGGAAAGTGAAAATGATCCAACGCGCACGACGCACCGTTTTGACGTTCGCCAAGTTGGCGGGCGTATTGTTCTTGCTCTTCGCGCCAAGCGCACGCGCATTGGAGCTTGTCACGCGCTGCCCCGTCGTTTCGCCGAACGACGGGGCAACTCCGCTACAAGGTCAATTCATTGTCCACTTCGGCGATATGGAATTGGGCGGGCAGGTCCCGACGATTGATCTATCGGATCAGCTGTACTCGTACGAATTGGAAGAATTAGAATCATACAATCTTAATTCGGCCAGACTTGAATGCCAGTATGGAGTCAGATTGACTCCCGAGCGGCATGTCGTGCTTGTGCCAATTCCGGGCCTGGTTCTGAGATGCGAGGCAGTTTCAAGAAGCCGGACATCCGATGGCGGGAATTGGCAGACGATCAGATATTGGTGCACCTCGCGGATCGAGGCGTCCGCGCGGTGACCCCGGGCACCGCCATCGCCACGTTCGCGCCGGACAAGAACGCGAACGGCGAACTGCGTTATCCGTCGCCCGAAGGTCAAACGCGCGCCGAGGGCGAGCGTATCCGCCGCCATGCGGGCATTTTCATGGGATACGGCGAGCAAGGCGGCCGGCCGGGCATCTTCATCCTCGATCAGTTCGATGGGGCGGGGCGTCAACGCGGCGATCAAGGTCGGACCGGAGTAAGATTCCTTCCGTTCGAGAGATCGTCCGGACAAGGCGGATATCTAGCGGGCGAGTTCCATGTCATTGGTCCGAAAAAGTGACTGGGAGCCCAACATGCGCCTCATTGTTGCAGCGACCTTGTTCGCGTTCGTCCTCGGATCGTCTGCATCAGGCGCCATGGAAATCGTAACCCGTTGCCCTCCTGCGCATCCCGATGAGCCGGGTGCGCTGTTCTTTGATGTACAGCTCTATCACTTCGGGGATTACCAAGTGGGCGGCGGGTTGGAGACGACGGTTTCGATAGCCGATCGACGAAGACGTTATATGGTCACCGAGATGGAAAGGGAGGACTTCCGAAACGCCGCATTGCGTTGCGAGTATCTCGCGGATAGGTCGCTTCAGGACCGAAAACCAGTGATTCCGATACGTGGCCTTCTGCTCCGATGCGAGTCGCTTGAGGGGCGAGACGTCACGGGCTCCGGTCCTTGGCAGCTCTTGCGCTTCTGGTGCACCTCGCGGATCGAAACGCCCGCGCCGTGACGAGGGTTTGCGAATTCCTGCGCTTCGCTCCCTCCGCCGCCGCGCTGGCGGCGGGGATCTTCATCGGATACGGCGGGCAGGGCGGCCGGCCGGGCATCTTCATCCTCGATCAGTTCCACGCCATTCGCCCCAACCAAGGGAGATTGAGATAGCGCCATGAACCTCGGTGTCTTCTGGAGCGTCACCGTCTTGGCGGCGATGCTTGCCGGCGGCGCGCTCGCGCAAACCCTCGAAGTCGTCACGCAATGTCCGCCGCTATCGCCAACTGACGGGCGAACGCCCGTCTCCAATCAATCTCTCCTCCACTTCGGCGAGGTGCAATTGGGCGACGCTCCTGTGTCGCTCGAGTTCAAGACGCGTGAGTTCGCATACGTTCTAGAGGACGTGGAGCAAGACCAATACAAGAAGGCTGCCATCCAGTGCCAGTACGACGATCTGCGCTCCAGGAGATTCGCGGAAATCCGCATCCCAATCCCTGGGCTTCTGTTGAGTTGCGACCGGATCACGAAAGTCAGGGGCGGACCCTATCCTTATTTTCCGATCCGTTTTTTCTGCATATCGCGGATCAAGGCGCCCGCGCGGTGACGATCGCGTCTTCCACGCCGGAACCAGGACTCGACGCAGCCGGCAATCACACACGCCGACGCTGATGGTCGCCGAAAAAGCCGCCGCGATGATCCTCGAAGATGCGCGCGACTGAACGCGACGCGGCGGAGTGGTCGATGCTCCAATGCCGAGCGTTCGCCCCGCCCGTCACGCGCCCGTGGCGATGCGCGCGACCAGTTCCTTGACCGAGGGGATGAAGCCGTTCGAGTAGAACGGGTCGCTCGCGAAGCGATAGGCGTTGTGGCCCGCGAACATCAGCTGCGCTTCGACGTCCGCACCGTGGCTGATGTCCTGCAGCGTCTTCTGGATGCAGAAGCTGCGCGGATCGGCCTTCTTGCCGGTGGTGCCTTCCTCGTTCTGCGCCCAGTTCGAAAACGCGCAGGCCGACAGGCAGCCCATGCACGCGACCTGGTCGCGGTGGATTTCGGCCGCCTTGTCGGGTGCGACGAAGATCAGCGTCGAATCGGGCGTGCGCATCGCTTCGGTGAAGCCTTGGCGCACCCAATCTTCGGCGTGCAGCTTGTCGCGCGCGGCGAGATAGACCGTGCGCCCGCGCGCGCCGATCGCGAAGGGGATGTCGTGCTCGCCCACCGGCTGGACCTGATAGGCGATCTGGCGTTGCGAGCGCCGCTCGAGTTCGTTGAGGAACGGATTGCGCACCGCCGAGGAATAGAACCCCGTCGGCGAGAAGCGATGGAGCAATATGTCGCCCGCCTTGAGCGTCAGCAGCCGGCTTTTCCACGCGTCGGAGATCGGGCTTTCCTGGGTGAGCAGCGGCCGCGTGCCGAATTGGAAGGCGCACGGGCCCACGTCGGGATTGCCGATGAAGTCCTTCCATTCGTCCAGGCGCCAGACGCCGCCGGCCATGATGATGGGCGTGCGGGTCAGGCCGAACTCGTTCATCTGTTTGCGCAACTCGATCACGCGCGGGAGCGGCGGCTCGGGCTTGCG
>JAMNXK010000279.1 GCA_023653245.1 Tagaea sp. | reverse complement strand
TTCCGGCGCGGTTTCGCGCGCGAAGCGCGGCAAGCCGTCGAGCAATCGCGCGAAGACGCCGTCGGGGAGGTGGCGCGCCTCCGCGCCGCGCGCGGCGTGGGCGAGGGACGCGAAGGCGGCCGCGTGGGCGACCCGCTCGGACATGCCGCGCCTCAGATCGAGGGCGTGCCGCGCACCGCGGTGAGCTGGCTGAGCGGCAGGCGCACGCCGTTGACGGTAAGCAAGGTCGAGCCGTCGACGAAGTGGACGTCGGTGACCGTGCCGGTGAGGGCCGTGTTGACCCGGAGCGCGCGGCCGGCGAAGTCCGACGCGACGATTTCGACCTTGTAGTCGCCGTCGGGCAGCTGCGCGCCGGTGTCCGAGCGGCCATTCCAATCGACGGCGTTGTCGCCTTGGCGGCTGGTGCCTTCGAGGCGGGTCACCATCTTGCCGTCCTTGTCGAAGATGTTGATGATCGTGCGGTTGGCCGCTTCGGGCAGCTGGTAGGTGATCGTCCCCTGACCGCCGACCACGCCGACCTTGTCGCCGGACATCTCGACCGTCTTGCCGATGTAGCTCACCGCGCTCGAAGACTGCGCGTTCTTTTGGTAGGCGATCAGCGTCTCGAGATTCTGGTTCTGGCGGATCGACTGTTCGACCGAGGAGAACTGCACGAGCTGCTGGGTGAACTGCGTCGTGTCCATCGGCGACAGCGGATCCTGGTTCTGCAGCTGCGTGGTCAGCAGCCGCAAGAACGTGTCGAAGTTCTTGCCGAACGTGGCCGAGGCCGCGGCGGCCGAGCCTTGGGCGGCCGACGTCGAAGTCGTGTTGCCGCCGCTGGTCGAGGAAATGGAACCTGACATGGGAAAATCTCCTAGGGATCAAACGGCGAGGTCGAGACCGCCGGACGCCCGGCGGGCGCCGCGATAGGCGGCTTGGGGAGCGGGAGCGGCGGCGTCGCGAAGGGCGGTGCCGTTTTCGGCGTCGTCGCGGCCCTGCTTGCCGCGGAACTCGCGGCCCATATCGGCGAAGGCTTGCGCGTTTTCGCGGTTGTCGCCGCGCATCGAGAAGTTCAAGCCGCCGGCGTCGGGCTTCAAGCCGGCTTCCTGCAGCGCGCGTTCGAGCTGGCGGGAGTCGTTCTTGAGCGCGTCGAGCGTCTGCGCGCGCTCGGCCGCGAAGGCCGCGCGCATCGTGCCGTCGGCGCCGATTTCGAGCTTCACCTCGATGCGGCCGAGCTCGACCGGGTTGAGGCGGATGACGATCATGTCCTTGCCTTCCGCGACCGCCTTCTTCACGTGCAAGGCGACTTGCTCGTGCGGCGGGACGACGATCGGACGGGACTTGGCTTCGGCGGTCGCGGATGCCGCCGTCGCGTTCTGCGTGCGCTCCAGGGATTGGGCGAAGAGCGGGGCGTTCTCGCCCGGTTTGGCGGTTTGCTTGGCCTTGTCGTCGATCGGTGTGGCGGCGGCCTGATCGGCGGCGACGGCGAGGTCGGTTTTCGCGGTGGCGGTCTGGGCGCTCGCCTGCACGGCGATCGCCGCGACCGGGGCCACCGGGGCGGCCACCGCCATCGGCTGGGCGATCGTGACCAGGAGCTGGCCTTTGGTTTCGGCCTTCGCGTCGAGCTTGGCTTCCGGATCGTCGTTCGCGGCGGACGCGGCCACGAGAGCGGCCGGATTGGCGGCGGTGCGCAGCACGAAGTCGGCGAATTCTTCGGTCCCGGGCGCGGCGGTCGCGGCGGCTTGCGCGGGAAGGGGCAATGCTTGCGCCGCACGCTGCGCTTTGGTCGCGTCGGCGATTTCGGCGGTTGCGTCGGCATCGACCGGCTTGGCCGCGGCCTGGGCATGCGCTTGGGCGAGCAGGAGTCCGACTTGATGGGCGAGGGCGAGTGCCGACATCTTCACGAGTTCGGGCGAAACGGCGGGGTCGGCCGATTCTTCGGCGACTTGCTCGACCGCTTTCGGATCGGCGGGCGCTTCGTCGGCGGGCTTGGCGTCGGCGACGGGCTTTTCCTCCGGCGCGGGCGCCGCTTCGGCGGCTTGCGTCGCTTCGGGTTTTTCGGGCTTGGCGGCGCGCTCGGGCCGCTCCGGCCGCTCGGCTTTGGCGGGGCGTTCGTCTTTCTCCGCACGCTCGGGGCGTTCGGGCCGCTCCGGCCGTTCGGGGCGTTCGGGCCGCTCGGGGCGGGCGC
This sequence comes from Tagaea sp., assembly GCA_023653245.1. The sequence continues at coordinate 2,219 of JAMNXK010000279.1, read as the reverse complement.
GCAGATCGTCGTCGCGATCTTGTCCGCGCGCATTCGCGCGGGTGGCGCGCGTTTCGGCGCGGTCGAGCAAGCGGGCGAAGCGTTCGCCCGACGCGTCGTCGAAGCGCCGCGGCTGGTTCGCGGGCGAAGCGTCGGTGCGCAGAAGGCTGTCGAGTGCTGAAACGTCCATGGGGCGAACTCGCGTCCTGGGTTGGGTCGCGGTCTTCTCAGCAAGCCTGGGGCCAGTCGCCAAATGCTTGAAAACACGAGGTTCGCGGCGGATGCCGAGGTGACGAAAACGCGCCGCCGGAAGAATTCACCCGGCAGTTTTTGCCGCGCGCATGGCGACGAACGCGCCGTCCAGCGCCGCGGCGAAACGCTTGGCGTCGCCCAAAGGCGAGGCCGCGAACGCGCCGCGCAACGAAGCGCGCAACGCGGCGCGCCCGTCCCGATCGCGCGCGAGATCGACCGCGATGCGCACGTAATCGGCCGCGTCGCGCGCGATCCATTCCGGATGGCCCAGGCGCGTCAGCAGCGCCGCCCCGGCACGCCCGGCGGGGCGCGCGCCGGCCAAGGTCACGACGGGCACGCCCATCGACAGCGCCTCGCAGCTCGTGGTCACACCGTTATAGGGAAAAGGATCGAGTGCCACGTCGATCCCGGCATAGAGTGCGAGATGCGCGCGCGGATCGTCGAGCCGCCCGAGCGGCGTTATCCGCGCGGGTGCGATGCCGCGCCGCTCGAAACGCGCCAGGGCGGCCGCGCGCGTCGCCGGATCGGCGAAGGCGCGGCTTTTGAGCGCGAGGCGCGCTTCGGGCACGGCGCGCAGGATCTCGGCCCAAAGATCGAGGCACGGCGCCGAATGCTTGGGCCAGGCGTTGAACGAGCCGAAGACCGGCGTGGCGTTGGGGCTGGGCGCGATCGCCGGCGCGCCGCCGGGCAAGGCGTAGCAATGGATTCCGTCCGGCAAACGCCAGGGTGCTTCGGCGCCCGGCGCGTCCTCGGGATCGCAGATCGCGTCGGTCAGGCGCCAATCGATCGCCGCCAGACCGGTGGGATCGGGATAGCCGAGCCAGCTCGCCTGGACTTGTGCCGGCTTGCGCGCGAACACGTCGAGGCGATTGCCGGCCGTGTGGCCCGCCAGATCGACCAGCACGTCGATCCGGTCGCCGGCGATCGTCGCGGCGACCTGTTTGGCCGAACGCCCGATCGTCGTCCGCCAAGCATCGAAGCCCGGCTTGAGCTTGGCGGTGATCGCGTCTTCGGCCGCGAGCTCGGAATAGGCGAAGAGCGAGATCGCCGCGCGGTCTCGCGCGTCGAGATAAGGCAACAAGAACCACGCGACCGAATGCGAGCGCAGATCGGGCGACACGAAGCCGACGCGCAATGGGCGCGCGGGCGCGTGCGATGGGGCCGGCGGCGGGCTCGGATGATGGCGCTTCGCCCAGTCGCTTGCGGCCGCCAGCGCGTGCGCGCGAGCGACGGACGGATCGAACAGCCGCGCGTAGAGCGCGTTCGAGCCCGCGATTGGATCGCCTTGCAGCGACTCCCACTCGGCGCGCGCGCCGGCCACGTCGCCCATATCGAGCAGCGCCGAGGCGAGATTGGAGCGCGCGGGCGCGTTGGCGGGATCGGCGGCGAGGGCCGCCCGGCAGGCGGCGATCGCTTCGCCCAGCCGGCCCGCTTCGCCCAGCGCCGCCCCGAGATTGGCTTGCGTGAGGGCGTTGGCGGGCTCGAGCTCGGCGGCACGGCGCAGCGCCAGGATCGCACCCTCGAGATCGCCGGTGGCGCGCCGGGCGTTGCCGAGATTGGCCTGCAGCGGCCCCCACGCCGTGGCGCCGGCACTTTCGAGTAGCGCGCGCGCTTCTTGGACCGCGCCGGTATCGAGCAAGGCGGCACCCAGACCGTTGAGGGCGGCGATATCGTCGGGCGCCAGCGCGCGCGCGCGGCGATAGGCGGGCAGGGCGCCGGCGGCGTCGCCCAGCGCGTGGGTGGCGAGCGCCAAGCCCGTCCAGCTTTGCGCCGTGGCGTCGGACGCTTCGACCAGAACCGTGAAATGCTCGCGCGCCGCCGGGTAGTCGCCGCGCGTCAGCGCGTCGTTGGCGAGCCAGGCGCGGGCGGGGCTCAGCGCCGGATCGAGATCGAGCGCGCGGGCGAAGGCGGCGCGCGCCTCGGCCGCGCGATCCAGTCCCAGCAGCACATTCGCACGGTTGAAATGGTAGGGCGCCACCGCCGGGGCC
>JAMNXK010000278.1 GCA_023653245.1 Tagaea sp. | reverse complement strand
TCGTCCTCATCCTGAGCCCGTCGAAGGATGAGGACACGCATTCACTCCGCCGCGTCTTGTTTGGGCTTCCAGGAATCGACGTAGCCGGTCCACTCCACGCCCTCGGGCAGGCGGTGGATATCGACCGCGTCGCGCGTGTCGATCATCACGGCGACTTCGTCGAGCATTTGCCCGCCTTGCGGGTTCTGCGCGGCCAGCGCGAAGGCCTTCGGATGCGGGCCGTGCGGAAAGCCGCACGGATGCAGCGTCGCCATGCCGGGATGGATGTTGTCGCGGCTGAAGAATTTGCCGCGGTGATAGAAGATGATTTCGTCGTAATCGTCGTTGTTGTGGAAGAACGGCACTTTGAGGGCACCCGGATCGCTCTCCGCCGGCCGGGGTGCGAAGGTGCACACGACGAAGCGGTTCGCCACGAAGGTCGAATGCACCGACGGCGGCAGGTGATAGCGATGGCTCATCAAGGGCCGCATGTCGCGCCAATTGACCTTCACGGGCACCAGATCGCCGTGCCAGCCGATCGCGTCCAGCGGATTGAACGGATAGGTCATGGTCGTGAACTTGCCGCCGCGCTTGATGACCACGCGCGTTTCGATCTCGCCTTGCTGGGCTTTGAACGCGCCGTCGATGACGGGCGTTTCGAGCACCGCGGGATCGAAGATCGCGTGCTTGCCCAGGATGCCCTTCTCCGGCAGGCGGAAGGAATCGTTGGTCGCCTCGATCAGCAGGATCGTCGCGGCACCCTTGGGCTCGATGCGCCACATCGTGGCGCGCGGCAACAGGATGTAGTCGCCGTCGCGGAAACTCATGCGCCCGTAATCGCAGTAGAGATCGCCCTCGCCGTCGTGCACGAACAGCAGCTCGTCGCCGTCGGCGTTGCGCGCGAGATGGTCCATCGTCCCCGCCACGCGCCATTGGCGGAACTTCATCGCGGCGTTGGCGGCCACCGGCGCGGCCTCGAAGGGCGACGCGGTCAGCATGTTGATCTTGCGAAGATCGAAGGCGCGGGGCCGCAATTCGCCCTCGAACGACGACCACGCGGTCGGCGGATGCGAATGGTACATATGCGTGGCCGGGCCGAAGAAACCTTCCTTGCCCAGCTCGCGCTCGTAACTGCCCTCCGGCAAATCGCAATGCGCCTGCTTGGAGGCGAGGCCTTGCGACAGCGGGAACGAAATCCAGTTCTTCATGGCTGTCTCCCTCACGCGCTTTTCAGCTTGCCGCGGCGGATCTGGTCGAGCTCGATGGATTCGAACAGCGCCTTGAAATTCCCCTCGCCGAAGCCTTCGTCGCCCTTGCGCTGGATGAGCTCGAAGAAGATCGGGCCGATCGCGGTTTCGGTGAAGATTTGCAGCAGGCGCCCGCCATCCTTGGTCGGCGCGCCGTCGATCAGGATACTGTTCTTCTTGAGCCGCGCCAATTTCTCGCCATGGCCGGGCAGGCGCTTGTCGACCAGCTCGTAATACGTGTCGGGGGTCGACAGGAACTTCACCTTGTTCTTCCGCAACGCCTCGACCGAGGCGTAGATGTCGCCGCTGCCCAGCGCGATGTGCTGGATACCTTCGCCGTTATAGGCGTCGAGATACTCGGCGATCTGGGATTTGTCGTCTGAGCTTTCGTTGATCGGGATGCGGATCTTGCCGCACGGGCTGGTCATCGCGCGCGACTTCAGGCCCGTGAGCTTGCCTTCGATGTCGAAGTAGCGGATTTCCTTGAAATTGAAGAGCCGCTCGTAGAACTCCGCCCAGCGATCCATGCGCCCGCGATGCACGTTGTGGGTCAGATGGTCGATATAGGTGAGGCCCGCACCCTTGGGCGCGCGATCCACACCGGGCAGGAAGCGGAAATCGACGTCGTAGATCGAGCCGGCGGGGCCGTAGCGATCGACGAAGTAGATCAGCGATCCGCCGATGCCTTCGATCGCCGGAATCGCGAGCTCCATGGGGCCCACATTGTTGTGGAAGGGTTTGGCGCCCAGCGTTAGCGCGCGCTTGTAGGCGGCACCTGCGTCCGCCACGCGGAAGGCCATCGCGCACGCCGAAGGCCCGTGCACGCGCGCGAAGGCCTGCGCGAAGGAATTGGGCTCGGCGTTGACGATGAAGTTGATTTCGCCCTGGCGATAGAGCGTGACCTTCTTCGAGCGATGCTTGGCGACGGCGACGAAGCCGAGCGACACGAACAGCTTCTCCAGCGCTTTCACGTCGGGTGCCGTGTACTCGACGAATTCGAAGCCGTCCGTCCCCATCGGGTTGGACTTGGCGATCGTGCGGCGCGCGGGCATCGGTTCCTCCGGGGGTTCTTGACGGGGGTCAAGTTGGCGGGCAGAATAGTTACACATGAAACCAATTGCAAGCCCCCGCCAAGCACCCGCGCCGGAAGGGGAATTCGCCCTCGAAGCGTTCCTGCCCTACCGGCTGTCGGTGCTGTCGAACACGGTGTCGGACGCGATCGCGCGGCTCTATCGCGACCGCTTCGGGCTCACGATCGCCGAATGGCGCTGCATGGCCGTGCTCGGGCGCTTCGCCCCCCTGGCGGCGCGCGACGTCGCCACGCGCACGGCGATGGACAAGGTGCAAGTCAGCCGCGCGATCGCGTCGTTGCGCGCGCGCGGGCTCGCTTTGCAAGCGACCGACACCAAGGACCGGCGGCGTTCGAAGCTCGCTTTGTCCGCCGCCGGGCGGCGCATGCACGACGAGATCGTGCCGCTCGCTCGCGACGCCGAAGCGCGGCTGCATTTGGATTTGGCCTCCGAAGACCGCGCGCGGCTCGGCGCGCTGCTCGGCCGGCTCCAGCGCGCGGCGATGGGGCTTTAATTGACGGCCGATTTCGGTCGCGCCTAGCGGCGCGCCGCTTCTTTACGAGATTCCCGCGTCTCGCTTCGCTCGCGCGAGAATGACGGCTTGTTTTTCGTCATCTTCGTGCGCGCCGAAGGCGCGACACGGAGATCTCGAAAAGAAAGGACGGGCCGAGAGGCCCGACGACCAAATTGGATGGGGACGCGCGCCTGCAGAATGCTACAGTTGGGAGGCGATAGGCGTGTTCAAGACTTTCCTTTTATTTGATTTAATCCAAGAAATAAATTTCTAAATGCAGTTCTTGGGGATAAATCCATGCCGATCTCGGCCAAAGACATCGACACGCTTTCATCGTATGCGGACGGAGTCATCGGGCGAGCTGACCACCACGCACAGCAAGTAAACGAGATCGCCTTGGCTATTCTTGGCGGCGTGGCCTGGCGCGCCGACAAGGATACCATCTTGATAAGGGGCAAAGGTGGCGACATGAAGAACGTTCTGTGGTTCTCTGTCGGAAGCCAGAAATACGCCCTCTCTTACAATAATACTTCCTCTAAGATCGAATTGCGGTCCGACAATCTAAGAGGGCCTACGATCAAAGATTTTGACAATACAACACCTGCCTCCGACGTGCGCGCGACTTTCGGTTTGCTATAGCTTTTTTAGATTCATCATGCCCGCCTCCCTCCCGTTGCGCCGCCCGCCGACCCATCCGGGCGAGTTGATGGCGGAGATGCTGCACGAGCATCTGGCGCTCTCGACCGCCGAGGCGGCCAAGCGCATGGCCGTCACGCGCCAGGCCCTGCACCGCGTGCTGTCCGGCGCGGGCGCGTTGTCGCCCGAGATGGCGCTGCGCTTCGGCGCGCTGACCGGCTCGGCCGCCGGGCTGTTCTTGCGCATGCAAGAAGCGCACGATCTGTGGATCGTCGAACGGCGCATCGGCCGCGCCTTGCGCGCGATCGCCGCCAGGCGCGGTCCCGCGCGCGCGGCTTAACCGCGCCGTACCAGCGGAAACGCGGCGAAGGCGAATTGCGCCACGAGGCCCAGCGCCGGGCCGGTCTCGGCGTAGCGCGCGAGATGTTCGGCGAGGCTCCTTCCGGCGAGCAGGATCGACAGGCTCGCCTCGGCCGCCATCAACAGCGCGAAGGCGACGGCGCCCATCGTCGCCCGATGGGTCCAAACGGCGGGCACGTCGAAACGCCGCAGGCACCAGCCACAGACGATCCAGGACGCGGCGAGCATGATCGGCAATTCGATCGTCGTGGCGAGGAGTTCCCCGATCGCCGGCGCCACCGCCAGCACGCGCGCGGTGCCCAATACGAAGCCAAGCGCGAAGATCAGCGCGAAATAGACCGCGCCGGCGCGCAACGCCGGACTCACTTCTCCGCCGCGCGCGCGGCCAGCACGATCGCCGCCGCCACGAAGGCGAAACCCACGAACAGCAACGGCCCCGCCGCTTCGCCCAGCACCAGCGCCCCGCCCAGCGCCGCCGCCAGCGGATTGAGCGTCACGCACAGCGCCACGCGCGAGGCCGGGATGCGCTCGAGCGCCTTGAACCACAGATAGAAGCTCAGGAAGCCGCCGGGGATGGCGAGCCAAGC
>JAMNXK010000277.1 GCA_023653245.1 Tagaea sp. | reverse complement strand
TGAAGTTCGAACTCGTCAGGGGCGGCGCCGGAGACGGCATGCGCGCCGCCAAGCTGCACGCCGAAAGCTGGAAGACCGCCTATCGCGGCATCGTGTCCGACGCCTATCTTGATACGCGATGCGAGGCCGACCGTATCGAGTATTGGACAAAGCGCATGGCGGCGTGGGACCCGGCGCGCGCGGTGCTGATCTTCGCGCGCGCGGCCGACGGGACCGATCTCGGGTTTTCGTGCGCGCTCCTCGACAAGGAACCCGAGCACGGCGTGTTGCTCGACAATCTGCATGTCCGGCCCGCGCTCAAACGCGGCGGCGTGGGGCGCGCGCTGATCGCCGCCACCGGGCGCTGGGTCGCCGCGACATCGCCCGGCACGCCCATGCATCTGACCGTCTATCGCGACAATCCGATCGCCGTGTCGTTCTACCGGCGCATGGGTGGCGTCGAGCACGATGCGGGCATCGAGAACTTCAAGGACGGCACCTCGGCGCCGATCTCGCGCTTCGTGTGGTCCGAGCCGGAAAAGATCGCGGATTAAGGCCGCGCTTCGCGCGCGGATTCTTTACGAGGTCCCCGGGTCGCCCTACGGGCGCCCGAGGACGACGAGTTCTTTTTTCTTCCGTCATGCTCGGGCGGGGCGAAGCCCCGACCCGGGCATCTCGTAAACGACGGCCGCGCCGAAGGCGCGCCCTCAATCCTTCGCGAGCAAGTGGATGAGCGAGGACGTGTCCCAGCGCCCGCCGCCGCGCGCCTGGACCTGGGCGTAGAACTGATCGACGACCGCGGTCATCGGCAGGCGCGCCTTGTTGCGCTTGGCTTCGTCCAAGCAGATCGACAAATCCTTGCGCATCCAATCGACCGCGAAGCCGAAATCGAATTTGCCCTGCACCATGGTTTTGGCGCGGTTGTTCATCTGCCAGGAACCGGCCGCACCCGCGGTGATGACCGAGAGCACCTTGTCGGTGTCCAGCCCCGCCTTCATCGCGAAGTTCATGCCTTCGCTCAGGCCCTGCAGCAGGCCCGCGATGCAGATCTGGTTGACCATCTTGGTGAGCTGGCCCGAACCCACGGGCCCCATCAGCGACAGCGCCTTGGCGTAGATCTTGAGCACCGGCTCGGCCTTGGCGAACACGTCGTCGTCGCCGCCGACCATGATGCCGAGCTGGCCGTTTTCCGCACCGGCCTGGCCGCCGGACACGGGTGCGTCGAGGAAGCCGATCCCTTTCGCCTTGGCGGCGGCGTAGATCTCGCGCGCGACTTCGGCCGAAGCGGTGGTGTGATCGACCAGGATGGCACCCGACGCCATGCCCGCGAGTGCCCCCTTGTCGCCGAACACCACCGAGCGCAGATCGTCGTCGTTGCCCACGCACACGAGCACGATGTCGGCACCCTTGGCGGCCTCGGCGGGCGTGGCGGCGTGGCCGCCGCCATGCTTGGCGGCCCAGTCTTGCGCCTTCTTGGCGGTGCGGTTGTAGACGACGACGTCGTGGCCGGCTTTCTTGAGATGGCCCGCCATCGGGAATCCCATCACGCCCATGCCCAGAAACGCGAGCTTCGCCATTGCCGTTTCGCTCCCCTAAAAAATGGAGCGGCGACTATAGTTCAAAGGCAGAGCGTGGCCCAGAGTTGCGTCACGAAACCGGGGCCTTGGGCGGCCCACAGCGCCACGGCGCCCGCCAAGGCGAGCCCGAGCGCCGCCAGCCCGAAGGATTTGGCGGGGCCGGTCATGCGGGGGCGAGCCTGGGCATCGGCGCGTCCTTGATCGGCCAATGCAGCGCCGCGGCGACGAAGCCGAGTGCGACGCACATGCCCCAGACCAAATCGTAATTGCCGTACATGTCGAAGAAGATACCACCGAGCCACGCGCCCAGGAAGCTGCCGATTTGGTGCGAGAAGAACACGATGCCATAGAGCATCGACATCCACGTCGTGCCGAAAATCTGCGCGACCAGGCCCGACGTCAGCGGCACGGTCGATAGCCAGAATAGCCCCAGTGCCGCGCCGAAGATCATCACCGTGACTTCGCTGACCGGCGTCAGCAGGAACGCGATGAACACCGCCGAGCGCCCCAGATAAATATAGGCGAGCAGCTTTTTCTTGACGCCCTTGGTGCCCATCACGCCGGCCGTGTAGGTGCCCACGATGTTGAACAGCCCGACCAACGCGAGCGCATAGGCCGCCGACCAGCTCTCCAGCCCCTTGTCGGCGATATAGGCGGGCAGATGCACGGCCACGAACACGACTTGGAAGCCGCACACGAAGAACCCGATCGTCAGCAGCCAGAAGCCCGAATGCCCCATCGCTTCCTTGAGCGCCTGGCCGGCGGTCTGCGCGCCGCGCGCCGCCGGCGGGGCGGCGTAGCCCGCCAGCCCGCGCGCCAGCGGCAGGATGGTCAGCGCCGTGATCGCCAGCGCGACGAGCGCGAAGCGCCAATCGAAGCCGCGCAGGAAAAAATCCGCGTAGGGCACGAAGGCGAACTGCCCGAACGAACCGCCCGCCGAAACGATGCCGAGCGCCCAAGAGCGCTTTTCGGGCGGGGCCGCGCGGCCCACCGCACCCAGGATGATCGAAAACCCCGCGCCGGCCATCGCGAAGCCTTGCAGCAGATTGCCCACGTAGATGAGCGTGCCGTCTTGCGCTTCGGCCAAGGCGAGGAACCCAAGCACGTAGAAGACGCCGCCGATCAACACCGCGCGCCCGGTGCCGTATTTGTCGGCGAGCATGCCCGCGAACGGGCCCGCCAAGCCCCAGAGCAGATTGGAGATCGCCAGGCCGAGGGCGAAGACCTCGCGCCCGACGCCCAGATCGATCGTCATCGGCTTCAAGAACAGCCCCATCGACTGGCGCAACCCCATCAGCACGGTCAGCACCAGCGCGCCGCAGATCAACACGACCATGAAGGGCGGTTTCTTCACCTGGATCATCGCGGCTTTCCTTTGCGTCGGGGAGTCGGGATCGCGGCGGCGAGCAATTCGCCCGCCTCGCGGAAAGGCTCGGGGTCGCGCGCCGCGCGCGCGCGGATATAAGCGCCCTGCATGGCCGAAACCATGGCGCCGGCCAGCGCGCGGCGCTTGGCGTCGGCCAGCGGCACGAGCAGCGCGGCCAGATCGTCGACGATCCCTTCGAACACCGCATGGCAGGAATCGCGCAGCGCGTCGCTCGCCGGATCGAGATCGAGGATCACCGCGCCCGCGGGACAGCTCATCGAATAGCCGGACTCCAGCGCCGCCTCGGCGCCGAGCTCGAAATAGCCGCGCACGACCGCTTGCGGATCGCCCGCGCGGGCTTCCAGACGCGCGCGCATGCGGCCGATCGCGCGTTCGCGATAGAGCGACAGCGCCTCGCGCGCGATCTGCGACTTGCCCTCGGGGAAGAAATGATAGATCGAGCCCTTGGGCGCGCCGCTTTCCGCCACGATGCGGTTGACGCCCGCCGCCGCCAGCCCGCCCTGGCGCAACAGCCGCGTCGCCGCGCGCAGCACATCCGTGCGCGGGGATCGGTCGTCGGGGATGCGGGGCCGGGCCATCCCCGAGTTTCTATAACGATCGGTCTAGTAACGCAACCGGCCTCCCGCGCATGGCGCCTTTGCACGGCGCGAGGGGCGGACCCGCCCCGGTACCGCGACGGTTGACAAGGGCGCGCGCGCGGCCCAACTTCCCGGCCGGAGAGTCTCCGTATGCGCGCTTTTCGATCCCTCATGATCGCGGTCTGTGCGGCGTCGTTCGTCGGCGGGTGCGGCCTCGCGCGCATCGACGTGCGCGGCTACGTGCCCAACGACGACGAACTCGCCCGGCTCGAACCCGGCCGCCAGACCCGCGACGAGGTGCAGCAGATCCTCGGCTCGCCCTCGTCGATGGGCGTCTTCGACGCCGAGCAGAGCTGGTACTACATCTACCGCAAGACCAGCACGACGGCGTTTTTCGAGCCCGACGTGCTCGAACAGCGCGTCGTGGTCGTGCATTTCGACCGCCAAGGGACGCTGCGCGACGTGCGCCGCTACGCGCTCGAGGACGGGCTGATCGTCGATCCCGTCACCCGCACCACGCCCTCGCCGGGGCGCGAGATGTCGTTCCTCGAGCAGCTGCTCGGCAATGTCGGCAAGTTCAACCGCGCGCCCGGCGCGCGCTGACCCTTTCGGGCCTCGGCGCGCCGAACGAAATCGGCCCCGGAGTCGCCTCCGGGGCCGCTTCGTTTCCGGCGTTCGCCGGCCTCAGGACGCGAGGATGGCGAGCATCAGGATGGCGACGATGTTGATGATCTTGATCATCGGATTCACCGCCGGACCGGCCGTGTCCTTGTAGGGATCGCCGACCGTGTCGCCAACCGCTGTTTCAATTCGATCTCCATCGCAGCAGACGCAACGCATTGAGCGTGACCAGAACCGTGGCTCCGGTGTCGGCCAGGATCGCGGGCCACAGGCCCGTTATGCCTGCGACGGTC
>JAMNXK010000276.1 GCA_023653245.1 Tagaea sp. | reverse complement strand
TCCGGGCTTGCGCGCGGCGCATCCCGATCTCGAACTTCATCTGATCGGCCCGTTGCAAACCAACAAGGTCAAGGAAGCGGTCGCGACCTTCGATGCGATCCACACGCTCGATCGGCCGAAACTCGCGGCCGCCTTGGCCGCCGAATTCGCGCGCAGCGGCAAACGGCCCAAGCTTTTCGTGCAGGTGAATACCGGCTCCGAGCCGCAGAAGGCGGGCGTGTTGCCCGAGGCGGCCGACGCGTTCTTGGCCGAATGCCGCGACGTCCATGGTTTGGCGATCGATGGGCTGATGTGCATCCCGCCGGTGGCCGATGTGCCCGCCCCACATTTCGCCTTCTTGGGCCAAATCGCCAAGCGCAACGCCTTGGCCGGGCTGTCGATGGGCATGAGCGGGGATTTCGAAACCGCTTTGGCGTTGGGCGCCACCCATATCCGCGTGGGCGGCGCGATCTTCGGAACCCGCTAGGCTTCGATCATTTTCAGCGCCGCGCGGCCGATCGGATGATCGAAATCCGCGACCTTGGCCAGGATGTCGAAATGATGCAGGCCGGGGGCAGGGACGACCGTCACCTTTGCCCCTTGCCGAGTCCAAGAGCGGGCGAACTCGGCTTGCTGCGCCAGAAAAGCGGGGGTTTCGTCGCCGCCGACCGTCGCCCAAATCCGCGTGCCGGGCTTCGGCGCTTGGCGCAAGGGCGAATAGGTTTCGACTTGACGCCGGTCGAGCTTGAGCTCGGTCTGGTGCAGGCTCTGCGCCAGCGGCTCGAGATCGTAGACGCCCGACACCGAAAACGCCCCGGCGGGTGCAAAGGCCAAAGGCTGATTCGCCGCGCACACGATCGAGCACAAATGCCCGCCGGCCGAATGGCCGCCCACGAAAATCCGATCCGGATCGATTCCGTGGCGCGGCGCTTCGCGCCACAAGAAATCGAGCGCCGCCCGGATCTGGCGCACGATCGCCTCGATCGACACCAGCGGCGCCAGCGCATAGTTCAACGACGCAAAGGCGATGCCGCGCGCGGCGAAGGGGGCGCCCAAGAAGCGCACGTCGCGCTTGTCCAGCGCCTTCCAATAGCCGCCATGGATGAAGGCGAAAAGCGGCGCACGGCGCGCGGCCTTGCGGGCGGGGGCGAGCAGATCGAGATTTTGCGACGGCCCGGGCCCGTAGGGAATGTCGAGCGTCCAGCCCGGCGCTTTCGCGGCCGCTTCGCCCATCGCCGTCCAATCGGCCATGAACTTGCCGTGTTCGGGCCAGCGGGCGCGCAGGTTGTAGTTGGCGTCGTGCGCGGCTTGTCGCGCTTGGGGCAGGGGATCGACTTTCATCTCGGTTTCGCCTTGCTTGCGCCGCAAAGCTCCGGCACATCGTCGGCCATGAAACGCGAAGCGATCACGACGAGCCGACGGGCCGTGCTGGCGGGACTGACATCGGCGCTTGTAGCGCAATCCTCCGCTTTCGCGCAAAGCCGGCGTGTCTTGTCCGACGCCGATCGCGAGGATGTCGCGCGCGTGGAGGCGTATCTCGAAGCCGTGCGCACCTTGGAAGCGCGGTTCCTGCAGATCGGCCCCGACGGCTCGACCGCCGAAGGCATGTTCTGGCTCTCCCGGCCCGGGCGCCTGCGCCTCGAATACGATCTTCCCAATCCCAATCTGCTGATCGCCGACGGCCGCGCGCTCGCCCATATCGATCGGTCCTTGCGCACCATCGCCTATCTGCCGTTAGATTCCACGCCGGCCGGCGTTTTTGTGCGCGCGCAGGTCCGCCTGACCGGCGATGTCGAGGTGGTCGGGATCGAGCGCGGGCCGGGCGTGTTGCGGGTCGGCATCGTGCAAACCAGCGATCCGCGCGCCGGGCGGCTGACGTTGATCTTCGCCGAGCGGCCTTTCGTGCTGTCGAGCTGGCAGGTCGTCGATGGGCAGGGTTTGACGACCCGGATCACCTTGCTCGACCCGCGAATCGGCGGTGCTATCGATCCGGCACAGTTCCGAATCGTCGATCCGTCCGCCCCCCGTACGGACACCAATCGGTAGACCCTGCCCGGCAAATCTTGCCGGACGGCCCCAATCGGCTGCAGCGATCCGTTAAAAATCAAAGGCTTATGCTTGGGCTGTGACTTGCATCACAGATCCCGACATGGAGCCGAATCCCGCCCTTCCCACCGCCGAGCCAAGGCGCGCCAAATTCGAGGTGCGGCCCTCGCCTTTGCATCCATGGAACCCCGACGCGCCCGACGAGATTGTCTTCACCGACGGCAAGAAGCGCGGTTTCGGCGACCTGCTCCAGGCGATCAATCCGCTGCAGCACATTCCGGTGGTCGGCACGCTCTATCGCGAATTGACCGGTGCGACGATCGAACCGACGGCGCGCGTCATCGGCGGCTTGGTGTTCGGCGGTCCGGTCGGCCTGGCCAGCGCTTTGGTCAATGCGTTCGTCGAAGATTCGAGCGGCAAAGACATTGGCGGCCATTTCGTCGCTTTGGTAAATCCGGGCGCCGACCTCAACGCGCCGCCGCCGCCGCCCGCCGGCCCGTCGGAAGGAACCTTGTTCTTGGCGTCCGCTGGTTCGACGGCGCAGCTCGTGAACGGCGGCAGCGTCGAATCCGACGGTTTGCTGGCCACTTGGATCGCCGCCGGCGCGCCGCGCGGCGAACCGATCTTGTCCGCCCGCGCGCCCGAGCCGGTGCGCGCGATGCCCACCCATCTGCCGCTCTACGACGCGCCGGTCGCGCCGGTCGCGACGGCAGCGCCGGCGCCGGTTCCCGCGCAAGCGCCGACCCAAACCGCATCGGCGCTCACCCCAGCGCCGACGCCTACCGCGGCGCCGGCGGCCCCCGCGCCGGGTGGCCCCGAATTCGTGCCGAGCGGGGTGCGCGGCCGCAGCCTCGCCGAGTATCGCGCGACCGCGAACGCGTTGCCGCTGGGCGCCATGCGCACGCCGGTCCCGACCGATCCGCTCGCCTTCCAGCGCGGCGCGCCGCGCACGTTGGCCACCTATCGCGAGGAAGCGCCGAGCGCGGTCCCCACCGGCCTGGCGCCGCCGCGCCCGGCCGATCCCACCCAGCCCGCCGGCGAGCAAGACTGGGTCGCCGCCATGATGTCCGCAGGCCTCGACCGCTATCGCGAGGCGCAACGCCGCCGCGATGCCGCGCCCGCGCCCGAGCGGCGTCTGTAAGCGGACGACGTCTTGAACTAAACTCGCCGTATGGCGATCGACGATCTCGGAACCTTCGACTACATCGTGGTCGGCGCGGGCTCGGCGGGCTGCGTGCTCGCCAACCGGCTGTCGGCCGATCCGAAGACCCGCGTCTTGCTGCTCGAGGCGGGCGGCGACGACGGTTATTTCTGGATCCACATTCCGATCGGCTATTTGTTCACGCACGGCAATCCGCGCGTCGATTGGTGCTTCAAGACAGAGGCCGAACCCGGCCTCGGCGGCCGGTCGCTCAACTATCCGCGCGGGCGCGTGCTGGGCGGCTGCACGGCGATCAACGGCATGCTCTATCTGCGCGGGCAGGGGGCGGATTACGACCATTGGCGCCAGCTCGGCAATCCGGGCTGGGGCTGGGACGACGTCCTGCCGCATTTCATCCGCGCCGAAGACAATGCGCGCGGTGCCGACGCGCATCACGGCGCCGGCGGCGAATTCCGCGTCGAGGAGATGCGCCTCTCCTGGGACATTCTCGACGCGTTCCGCGAAGCGGCGGCGCAAGAAGGCATTCCCAAGACCGACGATTTCAACCGCGGCGACAACGAAGGCTGCGGCTATTTCCAAGTGAACCAGAATCGCGGCGTGCGCTGGACGGCGGCGAAGGGTTTCTTGCGGCCCGTCCAAGGCCGCCCGAACTTGCGCATCCTCACGCACGCGCAAGCCACGGCGCTGGAGTTCGACGGCGCGCGCGCGACGGGCGTGAAACTGCGCCTCAAGGGCCGCGACGCGCGCGTCGCGGCGGCGCGCGAGATCGTGCTCGCCGCCGGTGCCGTCAACAGCCCGCATCTGCTGCAGCTATCGGGGATCGGCCCGGCCGCGTGGCTGCGCGATCTGGGGATTCCGGTGCGCCACGCGCTCGACGGCGTCGGGCGCAATCTGCAGGACCATCTGCAGATCCGCTGCGCCTACAAGGTCGCGGGCATCGCCACGCTCAACGAGCGCGCCAATTCGCTCTTCGGCAAGATCGGCATGGGGCTCGAATATCTGCTGTTCAAGCGCGGGCCCCTGACCATGGCGCCCTCGCAGCTCGGCGCGTTCGCCAAATCCGATCGCGCGCTGGCCACGCCCGATCTCGAATATCACGTGCAGCCGCTCAGCCTCGATCGCTTCGGCGAGCCTTTGCATGCGTTTCCCGCCTTCACCGCGTCGGTGTGCCACTTGCGGCCCACGAGCCGGGGCGAGATCCGCGCCAAATCCGCCGATCCCTTCGCCGCCCCGGCGATCCAGCCCAATTATCT